>JBILRD010000110.1:0-6544 GCA_044372845.1 Saprospira sp.
GTCGTTCTTTTTTGTTTTCTATGTTTCCAAATAAATCAGTCTGTTCAGTCATTTTTTCGCTACTTTTAGTATGCAAATATACATACAATTACTTTAACTATGCAAATTTAATTTTAATTTTTTTTTGGGATTGTCTGTCGGTTTATGCGGTTCGCTACACTGACGGCTAACTAGTTTATACCCCTGTCAAAATATCTCTAACATGCCCAAATTGGTTGTATAAGCCTGATAAATGATTACATATATTCCTTAACAAATATAGTATATGTTTTTATAAATTGTCAAATGGACTTTTAATATTTTGAATATTTTTCGTGCTTACATGAGTGTAGATTTCTGTAGTTTTACTGCTATTATGGCCCAGAAGTTCTTGAATGTATCGCAGGTCTGTACCATTTTCTAGAAGATGAGTAGCATAACTGTGCCGCAACCAATGAAGCGTTATTGGTTTTTTAATACCAGTTTTTTTAACTGATTGTTTTAAGACAGATTCCAGACTTTTTTCAGAATATTGTTCACCTGCATGTTGCCCTTCAAAAAGCCATTTTTGAGGTTTATATGCCTTCCAGTAATCAGAGAGCATTTCCAATAGTTTAGGACTGAGTGGCACAATTCTATCTTTTTTTCCTTTAGACTGTCTGATATGTAAAGTCATTCGATGTCTGCTTATATCTTTAGGACGGATATTTAAAAGCTCAGTTCTTCGTAGGCCACAGGCATAAATAAGAGAGAGCATTGATCTGTGTTTAATGTTAAATGGAGCTTCCAATATGCTTTTTACCTCTTTTTTGCTCAGCACATTGGGCAGTTTTTTTTCTCCACGAGGCCTGTGAAGTTTTTCAATGATTAGCTTTTTATTTCTGATTTTATCGAAAAAAAGTTTGATGGCATTGATAACCTGATTCTGATAACTTGCTGATAGTCCCTTAGCGAGGATATAATCATTATTAAAACGAATAACATCATTGTTATCAATATTTTCAATAGTTTTGTCTGAAACAAATCCAAGAAAAACTTGTAGAGCATCACTATAGGTATCTATGGTGTTTTGACTGTAACGCTTTGATTGTAGATAAGATATAAATTCTGATATAAATGGCAAACTTTTCTCTTTTATTGTCTTCGTCTTAACCTGAATTTTAGGCTTTTTCTCTACATCTTTTTTGTTTGATTTTAAAAGCTTTATCCAAGCTATTCCTTTGAAGGTCTTGAATATTAAATCTACCATTTCCTTATCGTTTGGAACTGCCCAAAACTTTTTATTAGGATCCCAACGAGCCCCTTTAATATTTTTAATACAATTGATAAGTTCCTCATCATATAAAAATCTTATATTGATTTGCTCATCATCAAATTCTGCAATTACTTCTTTCATTTCCAATTTTTTCGCATAATTTACCCAATTTTTTTGATAATTGCAAGTCAAAATACAAAATCAGTTTTGTAATTGAGAAGTATTATTATATCTAGTAACTCTTTTTTCTGTTGTATTATTTTTAATGTTTTAAGAATTAAAATAAAATTGTCTTTACTACATCCTTACCGGCATTTCCATGCCTATAAGTGCAGCGGCCTGTTTTAATGAACTAGCTACTGCTTTGCTTAATTCCAATCTGAAAACACTAGCTGGAATATTATTTTCATCCAATATTTTGACTAGGTTCCAAAATTGGTGGAAGGTTTTAGCAAATATTTACAGATAGTTCGCAATCTCAGCCGGATTGTATTCCTCAGCAGCTTTGACAACTAAAACAGGAAACTGATGATTCTGCATCAATAGATCCTTTTCCTTCTAACTTTTAACGGTAAGTAATTCAGCCCAGCTGCTGGTATATCGGTTGCTTCTGTGTTGTTCAAGTTTCTGCCAGGCATTGTCCTTGCTGATGAAGCTTGCTGCGGATTTTACGCTGCCTTTTCCGTAACGTCGATTGATATTATCCATGGCTTGCATGACTTTGTTCAGTCTCAGATGTTTGGACTCATCCACCAAAATGCTTGTTTGCAGAGTCTCGGCGGTCTGTAGTTCATAAGCCATGATACCGGCTTTTTTATAGTTCAAACCTTTAATAAAACATTTTTCCAGTGCTATCCAGGCAGCCTGAATCAGCTCGCTATTGTTCGAAGTGGCTAAATTTAGCTGTATTGCCTGTGAGCAATAGCGCGGTGCATCCGGTTTTTCTCTTTTAAAAGGATTGACAATTAAAAATACGCTGATGCTACCTGTTAATTGATCGTACTTTCGTAGTTTTTCTCCTAATCGTTCAGCATGATTTGCCAATGCTTCTTTCAGTTCTTCAAATTCATAAACATCTTTTCGAAAGGACCTGGACACCACAATATTTTTTCTTTGTGTGGCTTCCGGTTCGAATTCGATACAGGCTCTCCCTTTCAGCTCCTGCAACAGGCGAAGACCTTGAACCGTGAATTGTTTGTGAAACCACTTTTCATTGCATTGCATCAGTTGCCAGACATTTTCTATTCCGTAGTGATATAGTTTTTTCTTATACGCAGGCCCGATGCCCCATACTTCTCCAACATCAATTTTTTTGAGCAGTTCTTCTTCCTGCATGGGGTTGTCAAGGCAGAATACGCCTTCTTTTTTGACTTTTTTTGCGATATGATTGGCCAGCTTTGCCAGTGTTTTGCTAGGTCCAAGTCCAATAGAAATAGGGATGCCGGAGCTTTTTTCGACAGTTGATTTTATATTTCTGGTGTAGTCGAGAATAGCTTCCTGACTTTGTTCGTAGTGTTGAAATTTCAAAAAAGCCTCATCTATCGAATAAATTTCAATTTCATAACAATGCGCTGAAAGTAATTTCATGATACGGGCAGACATATCTCCATAAAGTTGATAATTGGAGGAGAACACCGCTATTTGATGCTTTTGTATTAAATCTCTGATTTGCCAACAAGGAACACCCATGGCAATGCCAAGCGCTTTGGCTTCGTTGGATCGCGCTACTACACAGCCATCATTATTCGATAGTACTACGGCAGGTCTGCCATTGTATTTTGGCTGAAAAACCCGCTCACAAGACACGTAAAAGTTATTACAATCTGCTAGAGCAAAAAGCATTTTCTGTAATTTAAAAACGATTTAAAAATTCAGGATATGGTGTGGTTCTTATTTAAAGAGGAGTTGAAGTTCTCTCCACAAATACTGCTTTTTCAGTTTGTCATCATATATAGATCTAAGATCGTCACTGACTAGGAAAGTGAAGTTTTTCCAGGCTGTGTTTTTATACAGCGGTATTTGAAGCTGTAGTCCCATTTTTTCAGGAGTCACTCCGAATAATACCACTTTTTTATAATCAGCTACTTTACTTAATTCCGCCCAATGCGGTATTCCGTGCTTTGTCAGATCCCAGATATTTGTATCTTCTTCTAAATTATAATTAACAGCCTGCATGATTTTTTTTAAAAAGTCATAAAGGCTAGGATCCTCAAGATCCTGGCAAAGTATTAAAGTGCTCTTTTTGTTTTGACCTGTTAGTAACTCCGAAGAAACCGGCTTGTCGTTTATCTTGTAAAGCGTACTGTTGAAAAAATCAGGATGCAAAGTCATGTATTATTAACTTAATAGAGTTAGATTTTAATGTTTTATACTTGATGAAAGAAAAGCCACATAAAAAGACAAAATAATTATCTGTTATTTTTCTTTGTTCAGAATTTTATTCTTTTTACTAGCTTTGATTGTGTTAAATATTCTTAAAAATTGTTAAAACTATTATTTGAACAAAATTATTTTTAATTTTACCGCACAAGTTTCGAAAAAATATGTTGTACTATCATCGTATCGAAAATATCTCATCATTGCTTTATTCAAAATACGTACTTTTTTAGCAACTTGTCAAGTAATTTAAGCTAACATTCAATAATTTTTATGAAATATCCTTTCAGCGTTGAGCTAGTTAAAAATTCAAGAATATCAGAAGTAGATTTTAATGATCTTGTTTTCGGACGCAATATCTCAGACCATATGTTTGTGGCGGATTATATAGATGGGGAGTGGAGAGATTGCAGAATTATGCCTTACGGCCCTTTGCCAATGAGTCCTGCTATTATGGCATTACATTACGGACAGGCAATTTTTGAAGGTATGAAAGCCAACAAAGATGAAAAAACAGGGGAACCTATGCTCTTCAGACCAGAAGTGCACTTAGACAGGATCAATAGCTCTGCCGAAAGAATGGCCATGCCAACAATACCTGAAGAAATATTCATGGAATCTTTAAATGCCCTCTTGGATATTGACAGAGACTGGATTCCACAATTTGAAGGCAGTGCGCTGTACATACGCCCGCACATGTTTGCCATTGATCCGTCACTTGGAGTAAAAGCGAGCGACTCATACCGTTATGTGGTGATGACTTCACCAGTAGGACCTTATTATCCAAAACCTATCAAATTATTGGTTGCTGAGAAATATGTCAGAGCATTTCCTGGTGGTGTCGGTTTTGTGAAAGCAGCTGGTAATTATGGAGCTACACTTGCTCCGGCAGCACAGGCTAAAAAAGATGGCTTTGATCAGATTCTTTGGATGGATGGTCACGAATTTAAGTATTTGCAAGAATGCGGTACTATGAATATCATGTGTGTTATCGGCGATACCGTTGTCACACCAAATCTTACAGATACAATCCTTGCTGGTATTACCCGTGACAGTTTGATTCATATCATGAAAGACCTGGGTATCAAAGTAGAAGAGCGTCCAATCAGTATTCAGGAAGTTTTGGAAGCTCACAAAAATGGAATGCTCAAAGAAATGTTTGGAACAGGAACCGCAGCTGTGGTATCACATGTTTCTGATTTTAGCTATAAAGGCGATATTTATCACTTGCCGGCATTGGAAGAACGTAAAATCGCTCCAGCTGTCAAGAAAATACTGGAAGATTATAAGAAAGGCTTACATCCTGACAAATTTAACTGGCTGGTACCTGTTAGAAAAAAGGAAATGAGCAGTTTGTAAGAAATAACATAAATGATATAAAGAGCAATTGAAGTAATTTGATTGCTCTTTTTTTATGTTTAGAAAGCATCGATATTATTTTAATTTGACTTTATAGATATTATCTACTTTCCTGTTTATTACAGGATTTACCTTCTAAAAAAGATGAAAAATTGACATTTTGTCTCCTCTGTGAGATAAATATTATCTAATTTGTCTCATATGGGAGATAAAATAAGACTTAATTGTCTCCTGTATAAGATAAAAGTGCTATATTTGTCTTATAAATAAGATAAAATGAAAGAATTATTCAAACAGATTATTTTGGAAAAGCAGGACTGGATTAAACAGTTAAAGCTTATTCCAAGGGAAATACAGATTGAAACGGCTGCAAATTATGTTTTTACTGGTTTGAGAAGAGCTGGTAAATCCTATTTTCTTTATCAAATAGCGCTACAGAAAATCAATAAAAATCAATTTCAAGAAATTTTGATGATCAATTTTGAAGATGAGCGACTTGTTGAATTGACGAATATGGATTTACAACTCATCCTTGAAGCTTATCGGGAAATGTTTAGTGAACAACCAATCATTTTTTTAGATGAAATTCAGAATGTTCCACAATGGCAAAAATTTGTCAGAAGACTAGCAGACGAAGGTATGAGAGTGTATATTACGGGTAGCAATGCAGAAATGCTCAGTCATGAAATCGCCTCTGTTTTGGGCGGTAGATTTATCAACAAAGAAATATTACCGCTCTCTTTTTCCGAGTTTTTAAATTTTCAACAGATTAAATATTCAGAAAAATCTAAATACAACAATGACAGGTTTGCTATTAAAAAAGCTTATGAACAATATCTTAAATTTGGAGCTTTTCCTGAATTGATTCGATTAGACAATAAGAGGGAGTTTCTCTCCAATGTGTATCAAAAATTATTTTACGGAGATCTGATAGCTCGATATCAAATATCAAATCCACAAATTTTAAAGCTTTTGTTAAAGAAACTGGCAGAATCCGTTAATAATGAAACCTCAGTTAATAGAATCAAAAACCTTATTAAATCAACTGGTTTATCCATTGGAAACAATACACTTTTTGATTATTTGAGTTATCTGGAATCCTCTTTTATGATTGCCACCGTCAGTAATTATTACAGTAAGTTTGTCGAGAAAGAAAACATCAAGAAATATTATTTTCTGGATACAGGTATCCTGGGACTTTTCCTTGTAAATCAAGACAGCAAACTACTGGAAAATCAGGTTTATATTGAATTAAGAAGAAGAGGCTATCAGGTTTATTTTTTAAAGAGAAATACTGAAGTCGATTTTTACATTCCTGAGCATCAGCTCTTGATTCAAGTTTCCTATAGTCTTAAAGAAAAAGAAACTTACGATAGAGAAGTAAAGGGTCTTGAGAAGGCGATGAAAGAATTTAATATTGAAAATGGCATGATCATTACTTACGATGAGTCGGACGAAATAAAGTCGGCCTATGGAACAATCAAGGTGATTCCTGCCTGGATTTGGTTATTGGAGAAAAATATCTAGATAAAAATTGTTGTAGATGGAATTGTCAATAAGTGATGATTATGAATA
>JBILRD010000109.1:0-6544 GCA_044372845.1 Saprospira sp.
TTCTATCTATCCAAATCCTGTTCTAGATGTTTTAAACATCAAGGCTGAATTGATGGAAACAGTGGTTATTTCTAATTTATTAGGTCAGGAAATGTTGAGAATGGAAAATGTTAATTCAAATTATACAGAATTATCTACATCGAAACTAGCCTCTGGTGTTTATCAAATTGTTGTAATATCAAATGGTAAAATGACTATAAAGCAATTTATTAAAGCTTAATAGTTAATTACTAAATACTAGAATAAAAGTGGTTGTCTTATATTAAGACAACCACTTTTTTATTTTAAAAATATCCTATTATTGATCAACCGTTAAAATTTATATTTGTGAATTTTACTCTACTTATTAAAACTAGACTCGTTTTATTCAATAAATTACTTAATAATTGACCTTAGAAATCCTCATTTAACTTTTATCAAAGTATTCAAGTCTTAATTTAAAAAAAGATTTTAATATAGCACTTGAAAATCTACAAAGTATATATTAGAAATGGAATTAAAATGTTTTGATATCTAATTTCAATGTTTTAGTTAATTTTTATTACACCAAAAAATAAATATGGAAGCAATAAATTTGATTTGTTTTAATTGTAAACATTTTAGACGATTTGAGGGAGGTTGTAATGCCTTTCCCAATGACATACCTGATGAAATTACATCCGGCCAGAATGATCATTCAAAACCATTGTCATTTCAAAAAAACAATATAGTTTTTGAGCCAATTGAAGACAATAAAAACATTTACGATGATTTTAAAAGTACATATTGATAAGACAAAATTTATACTTTACATCAAAAAAAATGGCTGTCCAGTAATCTGGACAGCCATTTTAAATTTAATTCAATTGAAATTATTTTTTGCTGATAATTCTAGTTTGAATTTCATTATCACTTAAAATATTGATGTAATACATTCCAGCAGCTGTGTTAGATATATTAATTTCTTCATTGATTACTGAAACATTATTCAAAATTGATTTAGTAATTAGCTGTCCTAAAGCGTTGTATACATGAATTTCAACATCTTTTTCCTGAGCTAGTTTTGCAGCTACAACAAACTGACCATTATTAGGATTTGGATAAATTTCCAAACTTCTAATTTGTTGGTTATCAAGGGAGGAAGGAAGTGAATTAGAGATACAGAAATTGTGAGTAACGGAGGCTCCAAAACCCGGATTAGTCATTGTAACAACAGAATCTCCATTTTGATCGATGATAAAATAATTACCATCCACGCCACATTGAGAATAAAGAGAACCTTCAACACCATCAGAGTAAGAATCTTCAACTGTTAGAACATAACATCCTTCAGATAAACATAGAGTTGATAAATTTACAGATGGAGTTCCATCACTATAAGGTCCACCGCTAAGGATAACATTTCCTGAACTATCAGCAACCTGCCAGGTAGTCTCACTTCCCCAACAGTCAGTAAGCATAGTTAAACTAGCCTGTAAGCCATTTAAAACAACGTTGAAGCTAGCATTAGTTGTATTATTGACAGCATTAGAATCCAATTGACCATTAGGTGAAGTAACAGTAGCAGAGTATGTGTGTGCTCCCGAAGTTACAATAGTTATTGAAGGCAAAGTAACTGTAGTAGTTGCACCAGGACTTAAGGATCCTGACCAATTGTAATTACTTACTGCACCTGCATCAACCTTGTAAGAAATAACTGCGGAAGTCATAACTGATGTGCCAAAATTTTTCATTGCCAATTCAGGTGTAAAAGAAGATTGATTACAATAGGAACCAGACAAGTTAACAACCTGCTGTAACCCGGCATCATTAGCTATACCTGTTGCATTAGGATCATAACCATCAATTGAAGTTGAATTAGTTCCACTTGGATCCAACCAGTTGCTTAACCTTGTTGCATTCGTGCCACCACCAGTCCAGGAAATGTCAAATCTACCATAATAATCAGGTTGATTGTTGTTGATAAGTCCACTGCACGCAGCACCACCACCATATAACTGACCGATAATTCTTTGATTTTGGTCAAAAAGTGGAGATCCGGAAGAACCAGGTTCAGTTGTCCCTTGATCCCAATTTGCTACTCTCCAGGTTTGAGCACCACTCCATGTAGCAGTTGTCACAGCTTGATTTTCACGACTGATTTTCTTTACATCTCCACTTGGGTGATGAATTGCAGTTACCTGAGTTGCTGGAGTTGTGCTTCTGCTCCAGCCAGCATAATAAACATTACCTGTAGGTGTTGCATTTAATCTCATTAGTGCAAAATCAGAACCAGCACTATTTGATCTTAGAGCAGCACCATTCACTTGATTATAGGGAGCTCCAGGATCCTGACTATTGGCGTTTTGAGAGCATCTTGCCACTGGACTATCCCAGTTAAATCTAAAAACCCAGTTACCTAATCCTGTTGTTCCACAATGATTAGCACTTAGAAAATAAGGTGTGCCATCATTTGAAGTATTGTTTACCAACGCACCAGTACAGGCACCAGATCCTCCAACAATAATGATTGCAACAGAATTGATTTGGTTTTGCCATCCTGTTCCAAGAGGGCACTTAACGTCTTGATTGCAATTACCTGAATCATTTAAACCTTTTAAAAGATTTTCAGCATAAAGACTCAATGATTTGTAACCATGAATAACAGTTCCAATGTTTAATTTTCCTAAACCGGAAACATTAGCTGGTTCGTAATATTCAATAATGATATTCTCGCCTTTAATCAAAGAAGTTCCAAGAATCTCATCTGAATTATTGTTTGCAGAAGTGTATGCACCTTCATATTGGGTACGATCATAGTTATAAATAAAAACAGTAGCACCCTCAGGTAAGACAAATTTATCAAACAAAATATTCATACTCAAAGCTCCATTTGATTGAAAAGAAGCTCTCCAAATTTTATCACCATTAGGCAACTGAGTCCATGTACCACCATTTGTCAAACCAACATTAACACTATGTTCGTATCCAAAACGCCATGGGCCGATTTTATTGGCTTCATTGATAGCATCAGCTCTTAACTGAGCATCTAAATCAAAGCTAGGTAAGTTTTGGATTGAAATTTCTCTGTTTGACAGATTTTTTTGAGACCAGCTTTTCGGTGTTCCCAGCTTAGCAGTTTGAGCAAAAACAACTAAACTAAAAAACTGAAAAACCATCAAGAGAGTTAAAATTTTTCTCATGAGATAAGTTTTTGTTAAATATTAGAATAAAAAATAAAATACTTGGTTTTCAACACAAATTTAAATAATAAGTTTGGACATCAAATAATAATTAGAACAATTAGTTAATTTTAACATTAGTATCAAAATTTAATCTTTAAAATAGTTTCTAATTGTTTTTAAAGCATTTGAATTGGATTGTTCCTCCAACTCAATCATTCTATTTTCAGTAAATAAATCATGTTTTTCAATTTCGTCCAATTCCAATACAGGACTTAAACAGATATTTTTTCCCAATGCCCAACTACTCCACTCATCTCTATCTCTGCTAAGGAACAACTCTTCCATCTCACTTACAGGAAAAACGTGAATAGATAAATCAAAAATATTATCAGCTACCCATTCAGATTTTGATACTTCCAGGCAGAATTTATTCCAAAACTTTAATTCCAAAGCCCCTAATACCACCCATTTTTCATCTTTGCACTTGTAGATGTTATAATTAACTAATCCTCCATTCAATATTTTTAGTTCTCTTTGGTCAAATCCTCCCCAGAGTTGAGACATCGGAAAACTTAAGAGAGGCATTAAAGAGTGTGTCATTGACAAATCAATATGCTGGCCATTATTACTATTATTTCTTTCCAAGAGCGCAGCAAGACAAGCATTTTGTAACATCAATGACCCACCAAAAATATCAGCAATTTGAAAATTTGGAATGACAGGCTTCCCACACTTATCTCTATTGAGATCCAATAAACCGGATTGAGCAATATAATTGATGTCATGCCCTGCTTCCAAACTGTATGCTCCGGTCTGTCCATATCCAGTAAGTGAGATATAAATAATATTGGGATTTATCTTTTTAACATTTTCATAATCCAATTTCCAAATCTTCATCGTACCAGGTCGGTATTGCTCTATCAGAATATCAGATTCAGATATCAGCTTTTTTATGAGGCCAAAACCATTTTCAGAATCAAAATCAAAAATCTTTATTATCTTATTACTATTTAAAGCATAATATAAAGTTGAAATCCCATTTATAAAAGGAGCTTGATTTTTAACATAATCTTCATGTCCAGCTCTTTCGATTTTAATAACCTCCGCTCCTAAATCTGCTAATTGATTGGTAGCCAATGGTCCTGGCAACAATCTGGTAAAATCTAATATTTTTATATTTTTTAGTGGCTTCATTTCTAAGAGAAAAAATATTTCTTTAAATCCTTCTTTAATACTTTTCCCATAGCATTTCTTGGAAAATCATTCAATACAACCCATCTCCTTGGTATTTTATAGGAACTAAGATCTTTTTTCAAATTATGTTTGATTAAATCAAGATCGATATTCTTGCTTTCTGACACTAAGCAAACAGCAACAATCTCTCCCCATTCCTCATCCTCTAATCCTATAACAGCAGCATCAATTATCAAAGGTTCTTTTCTGATTCGCTCCTCTATTTCTATTGCTGATATTTTATAACCACCAGATTTGATGATATCTGATGAAATTCTACCCAATATTTTGTAATATCCTTTTTCTATGACTCCAAGGTCACCCGTTTTAAACCATCCATCTGAGGTAAAACTATTGTTTGTTTCTTTGTAACGATTCCAATAAAATTTAAAGACATTAGGCCCTTTAACCTGTATTTCTCCTGGATGATACTCTGTAGAAATTATTTCATTATTGTCATCATCAAATAATCTTACACTAACATTGGGCATTGCTTGTCCCACATATCCAATTTCTCGATTGCCATGAAGCGGATTTGATATTGCCATACCTATTTCGGTCATACCATACCTTTCTAAAAGTTTATGCCCGGATATCTTTTCCCATTTCTCAAATATTGTTGAACTAAGTGCAGCTGATCCTGAAACCATCAATCGATATTTTGACAATGACAAAGAACATTTAACTTGATCTTCCGGAGTTAAATTATCAAATGCAGCTATTAGTTTCGAATAGATAGTTGGAACAGCCATGAATACGTTAATATCTGACTCTATCAATGTCTTCAAAACTTGCTCAGGGTTAAATTTATTTTGAAAAACAACTTTGGCTCCACAATACAAAGGACAAAAAAGGGCATTTATTAGTCCATGGACATGATGAAGTGGTAGTATATTCAAAATCATATCATTTTGACTCCACTCCCAGGATTTTTGCATGGAAAGAATCTGAGATTCCAGATTTTGATGGCTTATGACAACTCCTTTAGGATTTCCAGTTGTGCCACTTGTGTATATTATTAAGGCATCTTCACAATAAGAAATATCTATTGTATTTTCAATTTGATAATGATTTAATTGTTGGATTTCTAACAATTTTAAATCTAAATCAGAAAATATATCATCTGAAAAATCAAATAGATCTTTGTCGTAAACAACAAACTCTGTTTGAAGATCTTCGATATAATATCTAATTAAGTTTTCAGGGCTTTCTGTATATACAGGCACAGCCATAGCACCAGATTTCCATATTCCAAAAATAGTCGATACAAATTGAAAACCTGGTTTTAAAAGAAGAATAACTCTGTCTCCATTACAAATTCTAAAATTACTATTCAAAAGATTGCAAACCTTATCGGAATATAAATCCATATCAGAATATTGAAATTCAATTCTATTTTCTAATACAGCTGTACTCTGAGCATAATCTTTAAGAGAATTTATAATGTTAAGCATCAGATAAATTTTCTAAAATTTTAAACTAAATAAAAAAGACAGATTAAAATCTGTCTTTTTTGATAATATTATGATTTACTCAACTTCCTGCAATCATTTCCAATTTTTAAAGTGTAGATACCAGATGCTAACTTCTGAGGTATTACAATTCTTAAAACACCTTGATTTCTGACTTTTTCAGAATAAACTAGTTTTCCAAGCAAATCAAATATTCTAATATCTTGTCCAATAAGTTCATTTGATTTTAGATCAACATCTATGTAGTTATTAAATGGATTTGGAAATACTGTAAAATTAGACTCTATGTTTTGAATCTGTTCTACAGAAGTTGGAGAAGCGCTGCTATCAACCACTTCAAACAAATCAAAGGCTGCTTCAACTATATGTCCCGGTGTACGATCAAATGTTTCAACTTCTAGATACATGTTTGCAGTTGGGGTTATATAATCAGAGATTTTGAAATTTTGTATCGGAGTCCAACCTGGCCCTTGAGTTCTGTTATAGGAAGATAAAATAACATTGGAAGAACCATTATATAGTCTAACAATTAGAGAATCATTAGGAGTACCACTGCCCTGGTTATTCAAAAACCATGCATAGTAACTCAAATATGGTTCAACATAAGTACTCAAATTAAAATTTGGAGATCTTAAAATAGTATTTCCATTATCAACATCATCAGCAGAAAGAGTGCCGTTATTATTAGCTCCTGTT
>JBILRD010000111.1:0-6541 GCA_044372845.1 Saprospira sp.
TGGTATACAAAGATTTGTTTATGAGGGTGTTATTACTTTACCAACAACTTGCTCCGATTGGACGATTACCTGGTCATTATGTTGTAGAAATGTTGCAATAACCACTTTAATAAATCCTGGGTCCAATTCTATTACATTAAGAACTAGATTAAATACAAATATTTGTAACAATTCTCCAGTATTCTTAAATAATCCAACTCCTTTTGTTTGTAATAATCAACCTGTATTTTATAATCATGGCGCAACTGATTCTGATGGAGATGATTTAAGATATTCACTGACGCCATGTTATAATAGCACTACAAATATTGTATCTTATTCTGCAGGTTTTAGTTCAACAAATCCAATAAATACTACAAGTGGATTACAAATAGATTCTACCACTGGAGCGATCAGTTTCACACCTAATGGTTTACAGGTTGGTGTAATTTGTGTTTTGGTTGAAGAGTATAGAAATGGAATTAAAATTGGTGAGGTAGTTAGGGATATTCAAGTTACAGTAGTGAATTGTTCCAACATGATGCCAGAATTGAGTGGAATCAATGGTTCAAATATCTTTAGTGACACTTTTTTTATCGGACAGCAGACCTGTTTCAATGTTTTTTCTTCGGATTCTGATTCAGGACAGCTAATAAGTCTTGAATACAATAATGCCATTACAAACGCAACATTTTCAAGTGTAGGAACTCCATATCCAACTGGTATATTTTGTTGGTCGCCAACTTTAGCGGATACTGGCTGGAATAATTTTACAATAAGAGTATTTGATGATTATTGTCCTATTGTTGGTCAAAATACCTATACTTTTTCTATTTATGTGCCAACGCCAATTGTAAACCCTGCTTGTCTTGGTTTAAATGTCGATATTCAAAGTGTTGGCAATTTGCTCTGTAATAATAATGATGGTTCCGCTATCATTACAGCGTCTGGAGGAGTTCAACCTTATAACTACTCACTGATAGATTTTGCCGGTAATGTTATATTTTCAAACAGTACTGGTGTTTTTGACAATTTAAGTATTGGGACCTATACTGTTTATGTTTATGATGCGAATGGTTGTAGTTCGAATTGTATCAACCAGGAATTAACAGTAAATGGTAATTCTTCACCATTATCCATAGATGTTATTAGTAGCAATATTAGATGTGCATCCAATCCAACTGGAAGTATAACTATAAATGTTAATGGAGGTACTGCACCTTATCAATATTCTATAGGTAATGGATTTGTAAGCTCAAATACTTTTAATTCCGTTACTGCGGGAAGCTATCAGGTAGTAGTAATGGATGCTAATGGTTGTTCGGCATTTGATACTGTAGTTTTGACTGTTCCAAATCCTATTAGTATCAACTTTACAAATATTCGTCAACCTACTTGCGGAAGATTAAATGGTCAATTTACAATTACAGCTTCATTTGGTACAGCACCTTATACTTACTCATTAAACGGAGCTAATTTATCTTCCAATACAGTTTCTGCTTTGGGTAATGGAATTTATATTATCGTAGCAACAGATGCTAACGGTTGTGTTGGTTCTAATACTATTACTTTAAATGGTAATACATATACCCTAACTGAAACTATAGTGAATACAACTTGCTATCGTGATTGTGATGGTTCAATTGTATTGAATTCAACCAATCCTGTAAATTATATCTGGAGTAATGGTTCTTCAGCAAGTAGCCTGAATAATCTATGTGCAGGAACTTATAATGTTACTGTTAATAATTCAAGCGGCTGTAGACAGATAAAAAGATATCGAATCACTCAACCTGCTAATCTTAATGTACAATTATCAAGCAGCACTAACGAAAGCTGTGCTAGAAATAACGGTACAATCACTTTAAGAGCAACTGGAGGAACGGCTCCTTACAGTTATACGCTTACAAATACCAGTACTGGTGCAAGTTTTGTTAACAATACGGGTATTTTTAGTGGATTATCTGCTGCTGTTTACAGATTCACTGCTACAGATTCCAGAGGTTGTTCTCCAAGTGCTATCAGACAGGTTAGAATTAGATATCAATGTACAAACTTGATTCAAGAAAACAATCCACAAGAGCTTTTAGCCAGACATTCCATATCGGCAAATCCTAATCCTGCTAAGAATTTAACTGAAATTTCCTATTTCTCTGAAAGTGAGGCTGAATTACAAATATCTTTATTGGATATTAACAGTAGAACTTTGAAAACATTCAAGAATTTAGTTTCAGAGGGTGTATTAAGTTTGGAAGTTAATAATCTTCAGCCGGCTACCTATATATTAGTACTTCAGGATAAGAATGGAAAAATTCTAAGTAGTACAAGGTTAGTAATTGTTAGATAATCAATCTAAACTAAATATTTGTAAGCTTTTGCCTTCTATCTGAAGGATTCTAACATTTGATTGATCCAAATCATAAAATAGGTTTTTAGATTTAGGGAGGATTACTTTTTTGATGGTGTTTAGTTGATTATCAAGGACAAAGAGTCTGTAATTTTTAAGGCTGAGAGCAGCAATTTCTCTATGATTTTTTGAGTTATTTTCAAGGATTTTGTCAATGTTTTCTCCTAATTGAACTTGTTTGAGGACTTTTTTAACTTTATTTTTTATTTCATAAATTGATAAAATGCTGTCTTCAGTTCTTATATATTCCATTGATTCATCTCCTGAATAATTTACAAATCCACTACCTAGCTTTTTTTTGCTTTTTTTGAAGGTGATTTTCTGTAGTTTACCTTTTAGGTTTATGATAAATAGAGCGCCGCTTTCATTGAATACTTGAAGCTCATTATTTGTTTTTTCAATGCATATATTATTAGTAAAGTTTCCATCTAAGTCTTTTGAAATTATTTTCTTAGCGGTTCTGTCAGAGATGGTTATTTTGCCCGTTTTGTTGAAAGAGATTAAGTAACCTTTTTGATTGACTTCCATATAAGTTAAAGGAAATTCAACTAAACCAATTTTGTCATTAGGGTTCCATCCTGCAAGTGGTTTTCCATTTTTGTCATAGCCGTAGACTTTTGAATTTTGGCAAGGAACATAAAACCTCAGTTCGCCATCGTAAACTATAAAACTAAGTCCTGTGCTAGCTTTGGAAACTAGTTTGATTTCTTTAACTGTTTCTCCATTTTGATCACATACATATATGCTATTTTCTGTATTAAACAGAAAATACTTTTCTCCATTAGAGTAATAATCGATTATTTGAATTTCTGAAAATAATTGACTGTCTAATTTTTTTTCTAAAATTATATTCCCATTAGTTTTGATTAAATACAATTTATAGTCAATATCTTGAACAGCATAGATTTTTTCGGATTCAGTCTTTACGGTTTTTAAATTTGTAATGAGTTCCTTGTCGAAGGTTTTATTCAAAACCAAATTTATATTTTCTTTAATTGTTGTATTGTTAATTTCAATGGTAGCTGTCATAGCAAAACCACAGTTGCCCTTTCCATCCAGTTGAATCCCAAAAAGAGAGCAGGTCTTTAAGAAGTCAAAATTTAGATCTGTATTTTTTTCTTTACTGTTTGAAAAATAATATTTCAATAAAGGAGCAAACTTATTTGCATTGGAGAGTATATAAATGCTGTTTGTTTTTGATAATTGGGCTAAAAAAGGGCTGTAATTTTTAGATTTTAAAATTGTATTTCCCTTTTTGATATTGTCAAGGAATAAATTGAGCTCTTCTTTACTGTTTGAAAAGAAAAAATAATTATCGATGATTACATAGTTTAGTTCATTGAAACTAAGATTAAGGTCCGTTGAGATAGGTCTTAAAAATTCTGAGGATTTGAGTGAATAGACTTTGTTAGATTTAATTTTTCTGTTCATCAAATCCAACTTTGTTTGACTTTTTAATAGTTTTTTAGATTTTTCAATATCCTTGGATTTTAGAATAAGTATAACATTGGAGTAAGATTCGGCTGGAATTTGATCTATTACTAATGTAGCAGCCTCATCAGCTAACCAAGGGAGAACATATTTTTCAAAATCCTGATTTTTATTATCAATACTCAGCCTTTTATAATAATTAGAATATTGATTGATATTGTAAAAAGTGAATAGGGTAAAATTTGCAGGAATGTATTTTGATATATTGATTGGTGATTGCTGGCTTTGGTTAGCCATCCAATTGATAAATCTGTTTTCTTTTTTTTGTTGTACTGTACCTCCAAAGATTATTTTGTTCTCTTCAAAATTAATAGTCGCACCCAACCAATTAAATAAACCCAGATAGCTTTTTTTAATTTCAAAATCAGAGTAAGCAGAAATTAAAACCTGGAGCATGTCAAAATTCAAATAGAATTTTATGTTGTATTTGTCTCCTGACAATCTATACAAACCATATTTATATTTTATGGTTTTATTGGAATTTTTGATGGTACTGATTACAGCATCAACGGTACTTGTTTGTTTGCTAAAAATAATCAGACCATTTTTTTTGCTAATCGACCATGTCCCAAATCTTGGATGATGACATTCATAAATTGTAGAACCTAATAATTCGCTTTGATTAATAATTTTTAGAGATAGCTGTTTAACAACTTTTTGGATATTTATTGTTGAGTTAGATTCAAAAATGTGAACCCATGAATTATCTTCCTTGCCATTTATTGTCAGCGCTGAAACTATTTTAGATTTTGATTTTATTTTGTTAAGTGAGCTAGATTTTGTTAGTAAAGAATCGATTATATTCATTTCTTCACTCCAAGTTTTTATTGGCGCTATTTGAATAATATCCTTTGTATAGTTATATTTTTTCAAGTAAGTAGAGTGGTCTTCCAAAGATTTTATTTCCAGAATGATGGCACTACTGTTTGGTAATGCCTCAAAGGCATTCATAGAAATAAAAGGAGATCTGAAAAGTCCGAAATAGGCTCCAATCAGACTAAATAAGAATAGTAAAACTGCTCCTAAAAGGATAGGTTTCAATGAGAGCGATAGTAAGGGGAAAATTCGTACTGTGAAGAATCTTTTAATCATTGATAGTTGCTTCCAATCCATTTTAAAACATTAGAGTTCCATAGCTGTGATTGCTCTTCCTCTGTTATGATACCTAATTCTAGGGCTTCATCGATTACCTTACCCGGATAACAATCTGGCACTGTTTCCATTTCACCTAAAGGATATGGATCGTCTAATCCTACAACAATTTGCGAAATACCCATTCTTTTAATGACCAGTTCAAGGCTTAATGCATCATGTGTTAGCGTGTCGGTAAAGATATTAGGATGTTTATTATTTTTTCTTGGATCAACTGCTCCTTCAAAAAGATCTGGTCTTCCGTCATATCCCTGAAGTCTTCGACCATAACCTATTTGGGCATATTGATTGGCATGAGCAAAACAAACTCTGATGTTTGGAAATCTGTTTGGAAAATCCAAAAGCGTATAAAAATGGTGTGTGTCGGCTGTTTGAGCGCACATCCATATCAAGTGAAAGCGCCAGAAATTGTCTTTTAGCTTAATGATTTCTTCTCCGTCATAGGGATGAATTTGAATTGCCAGATTGTATTTATCAGCCAATTCAAATATAGGAGTCACAGTTTCATCAGCAACAGAGGTCCACTCTTCTTTGTCATTCAGAAAATGAGTGGGAAGACAAAGCAGTGGTAATTGATATTTTTCTACACAGCGCTCAATTTCAAGTAATGATTGGTCAATATAACGCGGTTGAACCACAAAGCCTGAGATGAATCTATCAGGATGATTTTGTTGTACTTCTGCATTGAAATCATTTTGAAAACGTAATCCGTCATAACAATCTTTTTCAGACCAGCCATTGCCATATAGTTGAGAAAGATTGAGCAGTACCTCTTTATCAATCTTGTTTTTATCCATCCAGATCAGCTTCTCTTCAAGGAAAAAACTTGGATCAGTGACAGGTCTGCGCCAATCTCTCTGACACATGAATTTCTTGTTATCCTCAATCCAAAATAATTTTTTCTCCCTCATGAAGGAAGGAATTTGATTTGGTTCAGGAAGCAGGTGTCCATGTCCGTTGATCCTAAGATGATTCATATTGGATGTTATTTTTAAGAAATTCTAATATTGTTGATTAAGATCTCTTGACAGGAATTTCTAATTTGTCACCGCATTTTTTGCAATGGTGTAGCGATTCATTTCCATTGAATCTTGCAAAAACTTCAGGTAATTGCTTGATGATGTTTTCCAGTTTGAAATATTCGTCATAAAGCTTGTTTCCACAATTTTTACAATACCATTGGAATCCGTCGGTATGTTTTTCCTCTCTTTTTTGTTCGATAACCAATCCAATAGTGCCTTCAGGTCTTTGAGGAGAATGTGGTACTCTGGCTGGAAGTAGAAAGATTTCACCCTCTTTGATGACAATATCTTTAAATTCACCATCATCAACAATTTTAACTGTGATATCTCCCTGTATCTGGTAAAAAAATTCAGAAGTTTCATTGTAATGATAGTCCACTCTTTCATTAGGACTTCCAACGACCATCACTATAAAATCTCCACCGGGGTAAATTTCTTTATTATTTACGGGTGGTTTCAATAAATCTTTGTTCTCTTCTACCCACTGCTT
>JBILRD010000113.1:0-6513 GCA_044372845.1 Saprospira sp.
TTATGCATCAGCAACTGAAGGTGTTTCAAAAGCTTGGATTTCCAATATTTGTGATAAAAAAGACACAGCGACTGCTATAGGGACTTTTATGGGACTGCAAAGCATTTTTTCAATGCTTGCGAGTAGTATTACTGGAATTATATGGTATTATTTTGGGGCATCAACAGCTTTTATATTGATTGGTTCTGTTTCCTCCCTACTAGTATTATTTTTCCTTAGTCTTCCTCAGCCAATCAACAAATAAAAAGGACTGCCTATTCCTAGACAGTCCTCAATTTATTTTTAACTTAAGCTATTTTAAAATTGCTCGAAACCACAAAAATGTTGGTTACCTTCAATCATAGCATTTTCATCAGAATCTGAACCATGCACAGCATTTTCTCCTACACTTTTAGCGTATAGAGCTCTGATAGTACCAGCTTCAGCTTTGGAAGGATCTGTTGCACCGATCAATTTTCTGAAATCTTCAACAGCGTTGTCTTTTTCCAAGATAGCAGCTACGATCGGACCAGAAGACATAAAATCAACCAATTCACCAAAGAAAGGTCTTTCCTTGTGAACAGCATAAAATTTTTCAGCAGATGCTTTGGATAGTTGAGTCATTTTCATGGCAACAATCTTAAAACCAGCCTGATTGATATGATTTAAAATGGCACCAATATGACCTGAGCGTACCGCATCTGGCTTAATCATTGTAAAAGTTCTATTTCCTGACATAATAAGTTTTGTATTTTATTTTGAAATGAGGCACGAAAATAAGCAAAGACTTTAATTATTTCAACTAAAATATTTTAAAGAATGAATAATTAACAAAGTACTTAAAGTTAGAGCTCCTCAATAAGTTTATTCATACCATCTCCCAATAATTTAATGGGTAAATTCTTAGTCCCATTTTGAATAAAGAATTTCAAATCTTCTGAAAGGTTGCTATTGTCTTTCGATTTCAATAAAATATACTCTCCTTCTGTTTGCGTGAAAACCAATCCATTATTTGTAAGCTGCAGTCTGATAATGAATCTTTGCAAACCATCCAATGGAATAAACTCCAAATCAATTATTTGATTATCATGAACTGCTTTTATCTTGTAAGTGAACAAGGCTATCCTTCCAGATCCCAAAGACATCATCAGCCCTTTTTCAGTCAGGTATAAAAACTTGTTTTCTAATTTTTTCAAGGTAAAACTTTTAAGTTCATCACTTGCTTTTTCCAATGATTTGCTGCTCAATTTTTCAAAATGCCAAAAATGTCCAAATAAATTTTGAAGAACGGGATTATCCTTGTTTTCTTTTATGAATGATTGATTTTCATCCAACAATGACGCAGCTGTAAAGTCCAGATAGCCTTTCAATTTCTGGTTAATATAAATTCCGGCTTTTTTATTTCCTCTAGATTCAGACAGATGCATATAAAAATAGGATTTTTTATAATCACCTTCGAATTCACAAGCGATTCGTCCCAAACCATAGGCGGCATTTTTTTCAAACCCTTTGATATTCAAATATTTCAAATAAATCTCTTCTGCTTCTTTCCAATTTCCTAAATCCATCAAAATCTCCGCTTTGAGCATTGACAAATCTTCCTCAAAAACAGGATTTTTACCAAAAAGGCTATTACAAAATTCCAATGCTGCTTGAAATTGTTTTGATTCTTTTAAAATCAAAACTCTGTCTATTTGAAGATCAAATAAATCCGGAGCTTTATCTATGGCTTTTTTTATAGCATCTTCAGCTTCATTGAATTTCGATTGTTCTTTGTAAGACTCAGACAATAATTTAAAAACCTCTGAATCTTGATTTTCAGAAATCTTCAACATTTGTTGGATACTGGACTCTGCTCCACTGTAATCATTGATTAGTAGTAAATTTTTAGCCAATTGATAATGATAAGCCAGGTTTTCAGGATTTCTATTTGTCAATTCTCTTAATAGAGGAATCGTTGCTGAGGAACGGTCCAACTCGGTTAAAAGTTGAACTTTTAGCTGGTAGGCATTTTCATCAAATCCCTTTGAAACCACAGCATCCAATTCTATAAGTGCATCGGCGTATCTTTTCAGTGCAATATATGCCTCAGCTTTCATACACTTGATTTGATTGTTGTAAGGATCAATCTCGGAAGCATAATCCAAATATACAAGAGACTGACTAATTCGACCTAAGGCATACAACTCATGTTCCGCTACAGCAATCAGTGCTTCTATATTTTTAGGATCCTTGGTAATTACTTTTCTAAAGGCTTTGATAGATTCCGCAAAATCTCCCTGCAATTCTTTAACTCTGGCATATTTTAAAACGGCATCAACATCATTTTCATTCAGTTGAATTAGTTTTATCAGGCATTGTTCCACAGCGTCAAATGGAATATTTTCTCTATTCATTAGAGCATCCGCCAAAAAACGATATCCTTCAGACTCCTCAGGATAATTCCTTAACGCTTCTGCAGATAATTTTTCCAGCAATTCAAAATTTTCAGATGAACTAGCAGAATTTAGTTCTGATAATAACTGATCAAGATTCATATAATTAAAAATTCAAAAATGACAAAAAAATCAATCAAAAGGATTGACATAACTAAGCACAGAACCGACGCCATCTGTTACTGCAGATATACCATCAGATACATACTCCGCTGTTGATTCTGCTACCCAAACGATTCCATTACCAACCATTTTTGCATAAGTTGTTGGATCACCAACATATTCTAAAGCCTTTTTAAACATGGCTTTCAATTCAGGATGCCAATCAGCGCTGAAACTTCCGGATTTTTTTCTGGCACCCTTATATTTCCAGGTATTTACCTGAAATCCAATAGCATAAATCGGGGATTTTAGAACTAAAATCTTTAGTCTGTCCGATTCCACCTCATACAAATTTAAACTAAGGGCAATGAACTCAAATTTTGCATAACCTCCCAATTCCATACTCATTTGCATGGCACCCTCAATTAAGGTTTCTTTGGTAACAGTCAATCTAGCCGTTGCCTGAGCTATCATCTCGGCATGTAATGTCCCTACTGCTTCCACCAAACTAAAATCACCGATACTAAAAGCTTCAATCCCAAGACCTGCATAGGCATCCGCTTTTATTTCACCGGTTGATTCCAATCCTATTCCACTATCCACCAGTTTATGTTTCAATGACCCTTCCACACTGACACCATATCTCAAGGAAGCAGATAACACTGTCCATCTGGCAATGGTTACAGACTCATCAATCTCCAAAAATTTCTTTTCAAGATTTCCCTGTTCTAAAAACTTATTGATAATCTTTTTGATCTTGTCCGTATTGAGTTTGACATCAACTTTTGTACTAGTCGTAACATCAATCAGATCATTAACATTTACTTCAGTATTGATCTCGAGATCTGTTTCATTTGGTTCAAATTCATCAATTTTCTTTTTAATGTATTTGACATCATCTTTGATTTGAGCTACATCTTTTTCAATCTTATCTACTTTTTTCTCAATAACATCCACCTTGTTTTTGATATCGCTTACTTCAGTCTGCAAATGATTGATTTTTTGATTGACCTCAGCAAATTTGGAACGCATTTCATTGCGATTCTTAATAGCCTGCTCTAAAGCCAGATTGACCTTTCCGCTGATACAATTCATAATTGAAGACAAGACATCATCCTGGCTGGGTAACAATCCGTGCAAATTTGAATATAACTTGGCTAATAGATCCAAATTATTTTCATTTGCCTTAACAAAAGCATCAATATCAATAGAATTAACAGCATTTCTCCATGGCAAATCCCATTGGGTATTGAAACTTGTCAGATCCTTATGAGCTCTTAGACTGATATCTTTAATCGGAATAGTACTCAGTTTTTTTTGAATATCCGGGAGAAGATTGCTGACATTATTGGAGATATTAGTCAAAAACTTTGTAGCTGAAAAATTTGCCCCATCCAGCTCGATTACTGTTTGAGAAGCGACCCCTAATGAATTATTTAAGGATTCCTTCCATTCATTAAGTTTTGAAAGAAGATTTGCCTTAAAGTTCGATTGATTACAGATATAACTTGGAGCATTCTTGTTAACATGATTGATAGCCACATCTGACAAGGTAACAGAACCCTTTAAACGCTTGGAGAAAAAATCGGGTTCATTAACCGTCAATAGCATATCCTGAGTAATTGTTATGGCATTGATTTTATCTAGCGTTGCCATCATTTTTACAACGTACTTTTCTAAAAAGGTTGGAGTTGGCTTTGACAAACTTAAAATCGAAGCGTTAAAAGCGGCAGCCAAAACAGTAAACACAGGATGATCGGCAGACCTTGTTCCAATTTGAGCAATTATATCCTTAGCTATAAGATCTACAGCTATTTCAGCTTTTGAGTAAGGATGAGCCACCAATTTACTCAGATCGGTTTTCATGTATTCTACCCAAAGATTGATATCCTTGCTAAAATCTCCAACACTCATAACATAGGCGGATGAGAATTTATCATTCATGATTGTCATAAGCTGTTTGACATCCAGAATTTTTATCTTTTTCTCGTCTTGATAAAGTTTATAATTGGCAAAGAAATGTTGCTCCAGAATATCCAGTTTCATCTCTTTTACAGCTTCTAAACTTTCAGTTTTTCTGATAGCATTGTTATCTATCATGCCAAATTCTTTAGCTGCAATACTTTGAAGGGCCATCCAAAGATTTCCAAAACTAGTTCCTGAACTTAAAGCCGATATATAATCTGACATTTTATCAATCAGGTCATGAAAAACAGCATCGGAATTTGATTTTAAAGAAATAAAATCCGTTGACAATGATTTTAAATCCTGAACATTTAGATATTTAGAAAAATCTTTGGGAGCTACTTTAGTAGTGGCTATTTCGCCTTTGAAACTCTGAATCTGATCACAGAAAAAAGCAAGATCTTTTAGTTCAGCTTTGTTAAAATTAAACCAAACATCATCTTTTTCCTTGACTTCCTGATAAGCTACTGCTTGATGAATGTTATCGGTCAATTCAAAAAGATCAGGATATTCCAAATTGATGAAAGGATAATCCTCCAAATGTTTCTTTAATCTGGAAATCTTGGCGAGAATAATTTCCTTGTCTTTATCTTTCATGGATTTATATTTCAAAGGCGATTAAAATTTTAACCTCTGCTGGCTATCAAAACCGGCAGTATCTAAGAGTTGATTGATCTCACTAACAAGATCTAAGGTAAACTTTCTGACTTGACCGATGGCAGTGTCAAATTTTGAAAGCCTTTCATTGATGGTAGTTTCAAGTGATGATAAATTCTTTTCAAAAACTATCAACTGTTCTTTAGCCAAACCATTTTTTCTCAAATCTTCTATTTTTAATTTAAGTGAATTGAAATGAATTTTAATTTCTCCTACTATGGCTACCAGTGTTTTTGTATCAGATTCTTTGGCTAATTCTTTAAACCTGTCGAGCAATCCTTTTAATTTCAATTGAATATCAGCCAATTCCTGAATGAGGATTTTTGCTTCAGATATTTTTTCAGCATCTGTTTTTTCTATAATTGTTTCTTTAGATTCATCTGCCGTAGATCCATTTTCAAGTTGGTCATTTTCAATTTCATCCTCTTCTATGACCATTCCAGGCTCCAGCTCTACAGCAATTCCTATTCTATTAAAAAGCCTTTTTCCAGCCATTTTAATTTTTCTGATAGGCGCTGCTCCCCTTTCAGGAATTAGATAAATTGTTTCATCCTTTAAATAACAAGTGCCCATTAAGAATTTTTTCTTATTCTTTTTCGCTTGTTCTTTAAGGTAAACTCTCCATTCAGAACCTTTAGAGGTCCCAATGATCATCAAAAATTCAACAGAAACATTTTTTGTATCATCTACAGTTTTTTTATCAAATTCCTGTTCAAGACTTAAAGCAAAATCGCAGGCACTGGTCGGATCAATACAATTATCCTCCATAGCTTTGAATTGCCTCTTTAAAGTTTGAAAATGTAGGGTACTATCAAGAGTCCCATCTTGAACATCTTGAAGTTCAATTTTTTTATTGAGCATTTGCTTGGTTTTTCTATGGGCTAGTTTAGTTAATAGAGCGATGCTAGGCTTAATAAATGAGGGCCTATAGAAATAAAGTTATATAAAAAATGCTAATTTGCAAGATAATTTATTTTAAATTAAGTCATCTTGATTATTATTTTTTCAAGTGTCTAAAATTCCAATTGAATGAAATCTGAAATTACATTAGATTATTTAAAAAAGATATTATACGGCTTTGATTATAAACTGGATAGCAGTGGAGAATTTACTATTTTCTGGAAAAGAATCAATCAAAATGATACCAGAAGCAGATTTGCTTTTAGTATCGTAACGGCCACTTTACATAGTCATTCTTTAAGAATTGAGGGGCTTAATGAAGCGAGATTAAAAAATGAGATCAAAGCGGGAAAAATCATTATAGAGAAAGATGAAGACATCGAAAAATATAAACAGGTAATCTTTGAAACTACCTTAGATTCCAGGGGGAAACTGGAAACTATTCTTAATTTTTTTGAGCAACAAATAAAAATTA
>JBILRD010000171.1:0-5300 GCA_044372845.1 Saprospira sp.
AGAATCTATCTCCCAATTAGTAAATTCCATATTTGATGAAAAGCCATATCCGTGAATGACTTCAGTATTGGTTGTTATTTTTACAAATTTCTTTGAATAGATTTTAGAATCTTTTTCAACCCAGTATAATTCTTCTGTTTCAAGCTGTTCATCTCTGTAATTCCTTATAACAATGCTATCCCTCATGAAAATCATTTTTTCATTTTCTAAATACTCAGCAAACTTCGATGTTAAATGACTACTAATATTTTGATTGTTGTCATAAAAATCAACTAAGACACCTTTTGGAAATATTTTTTTAGGCGCTTCTATAGAAATATTAGATTGCATAAGAGGAGCTTTGATAATCATTCTGACAATAGCAGAGTCACTGTAGATTATCCTGACATCCTTAGCAGACTCAGTTTTTGATAAATTAGTCAATTTAATTTTCTCAATGTCTTCTAATGAATTTGAACAAGAAAATATAAAAGTAATGATGGATAAAAATAAAATAATTTTTGACATTGACTTAATACTAATAAACTCATTAAAACGTTTAAGTAACATTACTGGATAATCAGATACCCAAAGTTAGTACAAAACCGATGAAAATTAGTTAAAAACGTTAAAGTTTATTGTTTTCTCTCACTAATGCTTGAACTTTAAATATGGTAGTTATTTATTTATAAAAATAAATGTTGGATTATTTTTTAACAATTAAATCTAAAGTTATGGAATACAACGTGCAGTCAGTTCATTTTGATGCAGATGCAAAGCTCATTGATTTTATAGAAAAGAAATTAAATAAACTTGAAACTTTTCATGATAAAATAATAAGTGCAGATGTAATATTAAAACTCGAAAACAATGGAGAGTTAAAAGACAAAATAGTCGAAATAAAATTAAATTTATCAGGGGCAATTTTAATATCAAAGGAAAATTGTAAAACATTTGAGGAGGCTACAGACCTCGTATGCGAGGCATTAAGAAAACAAATAATGAAGTTCAAGGAAAAAATTAGAGAATATTAGTGTTTTTTCAACTTCGTTTATTTTTTTTAATATTTTTTTTGGAAGTATATAAAAAGGTTATATCTTTGCATTCGCATTTCTAGGAAGATGTTCGAACGTTTTTCAAAAGTTCTTTGTTAATGCAGGTTTTATAACCTATTTTATTTATGCCGGCATAGCTCAGTTGGCCAGAGCACGTGATTTGTAATCTCGGGGTCGTGGGTTCGAATCCCTCTGCCGGCTCATTAAATATAAAAGGTATGGGGGCACGCCGAAGTCGGAGAGTCGGGGCAGACTGTAAATCTGTTGCTTATGGCTGAGTAGGTTCGAATCCTACTGCCCCCACAAATGTTTTAAGCGGGAGTAGCTCAGTTGGTAGAGCATCAGCCTTCCAAGCTGAGGGTCGCGGGTTCGAGTCTCGTCTCCCGCTCAAAGAATTATCGGAAAGAAGGTTTTTATCTTCTTTCCGTTTTGTAATTTCAGCCGACGTAGCTCAGGGGTAGAGCACTTCCTTGGTAAGGAAGAGGTCGTGAGTTCAAATCTCATCGTCGGCTCGCACAAATTAAATTTTCAGCAAAGAGGTTGCTTTCCTACTCAATTATTTGAGTGCCTCCGTGAAAAGGATGTCATATATTTTTAAACACTAATTATTCTTAATTAAAATGGCAAAGGATACGTTTGTTCGCTCCAAACCACACGTGAACGTTGGTACAATCGGTCACGTAGACCACGGTAAAACTACCCTCACTGCAGCTATCACCAATGTTTTGGCTGAAAAAGGTCTAGCAGTGAAAAAAGATTACGGTTCCATCGACTCAGCTCCAGAAGAGAAAGAGCGTGGTATTACTATTAACACTGCTCACGTAGAGTATCAGACTGAAAATCGTCACTACGCTCACGTTGACTGTCCAGGTCACGCAGACTATGTAAAAAACATGGTAACTGGTGCTGCACAGATGGACGGTGCGATTTTGGTTGTGGCTGCTACTGATGGTCCAATGCCTCAAACTCGTGAGCACATTCTATTGGCTCGCCAGGTAGGTGTTCCTCAAATTGTAGTATTCATGAACAAGGTTGACCTTGTTGATGATCCTGAAATGTTAGAACTTGTTGAAATGGAAGTTCGTGAACTGTTAAGTACTTACGGTTTTGACGGTGATAATGCAGCTATCATTCAAGGTTCTGCACTAAAAGCATTAAATGGTGAACCTGAAGGAGTAAAAGCTATTATGGATTTGATGGCTGCTGTTGATACTGAGATTCCTGCTCCTGTTCGTGAGATTGACAAACCATTCTTGATGCCTATCGAAGATGTTTTTACTATCACTGGTCGTGGTACAGTAGCAACTGGTCGTATCGAACGTGGTGTAATCAATGTTGGTGAATCTGTTGATATCGTTGGTTTACAAGAAGAAAAATTAACATCTACTTGTACAGGTGTTGAGATGTTCCGTAAGCTTCTTGATCGTGGTGAAGCCGGTGATAATGCTGGTATATTACTTCGCGGTATCGATAAAAAATCATTGAAACGTGGTATGGTTATTTGCAAACCAGGTTCTGTGAAGCCTCATACTAAATTTAAATGTGAAGTTTACGTACTTTCTAAGGAAGAAGGTGGTCGTCACAAACCTTTCTTTGATGGATACCGTCCTCAGTTTTATTTCCGTACAACAGACGTAACTGGTGCAATTAAATTACCAGCTAATGTTGAGATGGTAATGCCTGGTGATAACTTAGCTCTTGAAGTTGAGTTGATTACTTCAATCGCTATGGAAAAAGGTCTACGTTTTGCTATCCGTGAAGGTGGTCGTACAGTAGGTGCTGGTCAGGTGACTGAAATTATTGAGTAATTGTTATTCTCTTTTTGAGAATATTGTAATATTTCTATAAGGTTAAGTCCTCATGGGCTTAACCTTTGTACACGGGCGTAGCTCAATTGGTAGAGTAGTGGTCTCCAAAACCACCGGTTGGGGGTTCGAGCCCCTCCGCCCGTGCTTAATGGATTTTAAATTACCTAAGTTGATATCATATGAACTCAATTCTTCAGTATTTTAGAGATAGCTACAAGGAACTAATCTATAAAGTTACTTGGCCTATGTGGTCAGATTTAGAAAGAACTGCAGTGAATGTAATTCTTGCTACAATTGCACTATCACTAATTTTATTCGGCGTAGACAAACTTTTATTGTTTGTTCTTGATTTCTTGTATTAGGATATCTATATAATTTTTGAAAAAGAATTTTCACCATGTCTGATAGTAAATGGTATTGTTTAAGGGTTGTTTCCAATAAAGAACGTAAGATAAAAGAAAATCTTGATATGGAAATAAATCGCGCTGGTTGGCGTGATTCGATACCTAATGTGATTGTGCCTACTGAAAAAATTTATAAAATACGAAACGGCAAAAAGGTAGTTCAAGAAAGAACATTAACACCTGGTTACATTATGGTTGAAGCTATACCCGGTAAGTTTACCTTAGACATGATCCAAACGCTTTCTTCAGTAAAGGATGTTATTCATTTTTTAGGTGGTGATAGACCTATTCCAATGAAAGATGATGAGGTTAGACGCCTTTTAATTAAGGTTGATACTTCTGAAGAAGTTGGGGAGTCTTTGGCAGAACCATTCATTGTTGGTGAGGAAGTTAAAGTAACTGAGGGACTTTTTCAGGATTTTGTTGGAGTAATTCAAGAAGTAAACGAGGATAAGAAAAAATTAAAAGTTATCATCAAAGTATTCGGTAGAGGTACTGAGGTGGAGTTGAATTTTATGCAAGTAGAAAAACAATCTTAAAAAATGGCAAAGGAAGTAGAAGTAATTATTAAATTACAAGTTAAAGGCGGTCAAGCCAATCCTGCACCTCCAGTTGGACCTGCATTAGGTTCCAAAGGTGTTAACATTATGGAGTTTTGTAAGAGATTTAATGCTGAAACTCAAGACAAAATGGGCCAGGTTTGTCCAGTTTTGATTTCTGTATACAAAGACAAATCTTTTACATTTGTTATCAAAACACCACCTGCACCAATTTTATTAAAACAGGCCGCAGGCATTGCTGAAAATAAACCAGCATCTGCTCAACCTAATAGAAATAAAGTAGGTAAGGTTTCTTGGGAGCAGGTACGTAAAATTGCTGAAACTAAAATGACTGATCTTAACTGTTTTACAGTAGAGTCAGCTATGAAAATGGTTGCAGGTACTGCTCGTAGTATGGGAATTGTTGTCGAAGGAACAGCTCCTTGGGCATAATTATATTTTTTCTAAATAAAATGAGAATCTACCTCGAATCTCATTTATAAATTAACAATTAAAAATGGCACGTTTAAGCAAAAAACAAGCGGAAGCGCAAAAAAAAGTTGATGCCACTAAATTGTATTCACTCGAGGAAGCAATGGGTTTACTCAAAGAAGTAAGCTATGCGAAATTTGATGCATCGGTTGATATCCACGTAAGACTTGGTATTGACCCTCGAAAGGCAGATCAAAATTTACGCGGATCTATTACCCTACCTCATGGTTCAGGTAAAGTGAGCAGAGTTTTGGTTTTCTGTACACCTGACAAAGCTCAAGAAGCTTTGGACGCAGGTGCAGATTATGCTGGTCTTGAAGAATATGTTGAAAAAATTTCGAGCGGCTGGACAGATATTGATGTAATTGTTGCTATGCCGAGTGTTATGGTTCAAGTAGGTAAATTAGGTCGTGTATTGGGTCCAAGAAACCTAATGCCAAACCCTAAAACAGGAACAGTTACAGCAAATGTTGGTGATGCAGTTCGCGAAATTAAAAAAGGTAAAACATCTTTCAGAGTTGATAAGTATGGAATTATACATTCAACTGTTGGTAGAGTAGGTTTTAACTCTGATAAACTCGTTGATAATGCGAAAGAAGTACTTGATACATTGATGAGAATGAAACCATCAACTGCGAAAGGTACTTATGTTAAATCTATAACTGTAGCTTCAACAATGAGCCCTGGTATCAAAATTGATACTAAAGCTGCTCGATAATTTAAATCTTATTCGTTAGTTAAATAAAACATATTAAAATGACACGCGAAGAAAAAGCGGCGGTTATCGAAGAACTAACACATCAATTTCTTAACTCACGTTACTTTTATGTAACAGATCACTCTACTCTAACTGTAGAGAAGACTAATGAGTTACGCAGATTATGTTTTGAAAAAGGAATCGGAATGAAAGTAGTTAAGAACTCTTTTATTAAAAAAGCTTTGGAAAAAGCATCCGAATCCAACAATGAAAACTACTCTGAACTAATTGGTGCATTAAAAGGTTTTTCGGCTGTAATGTTTACC
>JBILRD010000182.1:0-5036 GCA_044372845.1 Saprospira sp.
ATTGGCGCTAACGACGTGGTTAATCCAAGTGCACAAGATGATCCTGCCAGCTCTATCTATGGTATGCCGGTTATCGAAGCTTGGAAGGCTGAAAAAGTTATTATTATGAAACGTTCTATGAGTGCCGGTTACTCAGGAGAAGATAACCCCCTTTTCTACAAAAGCAATTCTGAAATGCTATACGGTGACGCAAAATCAAGCGTTGAGAAAATTCTGGCTTTCCTTAGATAAAATAATAGTTGTATAAAAATAGATAGCCCCCAAAAGTAAATTGCTTTTGGGGGCTTTTTTATGGTAACCCTTATCTAAAAAATGGTGACAATCAGCTGTTATTCCGTCTCCCTCTCCTTTTTAGAACTGGTATAATACAAGAGCACAGGTAACAACATCAAATCACAAAGTAAGGCAACGAATAAACAAATACTGGTAAAAATTCCAATATGCAAGGTTCCCCCAAAACTTGAAAAGATAAGCGTGGAAAATCCTCCAGTAAGAATCAAAGAAGTTACTATGATGGCCTTTCCTGTAGATTTATAACTTGCCAGTAAGGCAGATTTGATATCATTTGGATATTTCTTCCTGTCAAATTTAAAACTACTCATAAAATGGATCGTATCATCTACTGCGATTCCAAAAGATATAATAAACAGAATAGAAGTTGAAATTTTAATATTTACCCCTGCAAAGCCCATCAAAGCACCAACAAATAAAATTGGAATAACATTAACTATCATCCCAATAATAGCCATTTTAAAGGATCTAAGCATAAACCCAATGATAAAAGCAATAATCAGGCAACTGAAAATAATTCCATAGAATACATTGTTGGCAATATTAAAATTATTCAACTCCATGAGGTGAGCAGAACCCGTAATTTGAAATTTAAAGTCTTTATCCAAAGATTCTGATGCAAAAAATTGATTCAACTTTTCATTTCTTTTGAATATTTCATGACTTCCCAAATCACCCATTTTCCCAGAAAAACGTCCCTTATCTAAATCTTTGGAGACAACCTTTGGATAGTTTTTCCCAAGGTACCTTTCGACCAGTGAACTAGCTTTTTTAAACTCAGATTCTGTTTCCGGAAGTTTGTAATAGGCATTCTGCCCTGAGTGCTGTACCCTGTTGGCTTCTTTATACATACTCACAGGGCTAAACAAAGAACCAGCTCCATAGGTCTCAGACAGATAATTGTCAATTTTATCCAATTTTCTCAATACCTCTAAGTCAAGCATGGATTTTGATTTATCCTTCAACTCCACTTGCATTTCAAACTGTCTTGCTCCGCTCAATTGATTTTCAAAAAACCTTGAGGACTGAATCTGGGGATGTCTTTCACTGATATCCTCCAACAAATGCTGATTAACAATCAATTTACTCGATCCCCATACCCCAAAGACAAGTACCAATGAAGAAAAAATTAGAACCATTTTCTTGCGACTCATAACAAAATTGAACATAGGCTCCAACATCTTCTGTATAATATCATCCGCAGATTTTTTAATTGAATTTGTTTTTGGAGTGTATAAAACCAGAATCGCAGGAAAGAGTGTGTAGGTTATTAAAAATGCAAAAACCAACCCTAATGAAGCATAAAGTCCAAGATTCACCAATGGTTGCACATTAGAAAATAGTAAACTTAAAAAACCAATAACAGTAGTTAAGGTTGTAAAAATGGTGGCTGTTCCAATTTTTTTAATGGATGCCTTGATCGCAGCTATCTTATCCAGTCCAGCTTCCGACTCCATTAAAAAATGCGTCAAGAAGTGAATCACATTGGAGATACCTATAATAAGAAGGATGGTAGGAATAATATTGGAAATAAAATCAAGGGTCAAGTTCAACATCATCATAAACCCTAAAGTCCAGATGACTGTTACGCCAACAACAAGCATTGGCATCCAGATTCCCCATGGTTTTCTGTAAGTGAAATACAGGAAGATAACATTGACAAAAATGGAGAGTATCACAAAAAGGAAAATCTCAGTTTTTGTTAAATTTACAAAGGTCGTCTGTCCGAAACACTTCCCTGCAAAATGTACTTTTTTGAAATTAGAGAAAGGTTGAACATAGGACTCGAGACTCTTGACAAATGAATCACATTGCTCGTAATTCATATTCTCAACCTGTTTAATAATGATAGCAACAGATTTTTTATCTTCGGAAAAAAGATTGCCAATTAATTCTTTTCTCGAGTAAACTATTTTCTCATCATTTTCCAATGACTCTCCCTCTCTAAAATGTAACAAGGGTGAGTTGCTGACCACATTCATGTAAGGTATATACCTGTAAACTTCAAGTTCCGTAGGCGACGCCAAACCCACTACTTTTGGATTTTTACGAATGATTTTAGCAAGACTGTCTACATCTTTTAAAAATTTGTCATTAAAAACCGTTTCGGATTTTGTTTCTAATCCTATCAAAACATAATCATCATCCCAACCAAATTCCTTTGTGTATTTGTAAAAAAAATCAGTTTCAGGATTATTTAAGGGATAAAAATTCCTAAGATTAAAATCAAAACGAAGATTGGTAACAGCAAAATATCCAAAAAACAATGTCAGAGCAGTAATTAGTCCTATTACAGAAATGCTGATTTTTTTATAATTCATTTAGGGTTGGGCTATTTATTAAATAATATTGATGTAAATCTCTATTTTTTTTGTTCATTTTCCAAACTTAATTGCGGACCTCAACTTTATTTACTAATCTACATCAATTTTGCTCCACTCTACTTATATTTGCGATTGGCTAAGGTATATCTGCCAGACCATACCTTTTTTGAAAATGAATACCAAAATTGAATGTTTAATTATCTCAAAATAAATCTGCTAAGCATCTTCTTTCTTCTCATCTTCTCATTGAATTTGAAAGCATTGGAGCGTATTTCAATCATCAGCACTGAAAATATTTTAGAAAATAGCATCTGTAAAAAAGCTATTGAAGATTGTATGGAGCTACTCCAAAAATCTTGTAATTGCGAAGTCAGTTTAAACAATAATCAAGCTCAAATTTTATTGGTTTTACCCGAAATTTCAAACAATGAAATTTTAAAATTTGAACAATCGGCTTATCCCGTTCATCCGGTAGAAAGTTCTGGATATAAGTGGGTATCAAAAAAATCTGGCAGTCAAATTTTACTCAACCTTAGCAGCAATTCCTTCAAAGGAATCAGCAACGGTCTGTATGGCTTGTTACAAGAACAACTGGGATTTCATTTTTACCATCCCAAAAATACAATCATTCCAGAACTGAATAACTGGCCTTTAACTGAATATTTTGATTGGAAAGCCAGAGCAAAATTTGATAAAATGGGATTCCATCTTCACACAATGCATCCCTTAGAATTGACAGAAGCCTTACTAGATGCTGATTCTGAAAATGGTAAAAAAGATATAAAAGAATATATCGACTGGCTGGCCAGAAACCAACAAAACTATTTTGAATTCAATCTCCTGGAAAGTATTGACAGAAAAATATGGATAGACTATATTAAAGAGATAACCAATTATGCCAAATCCAGAGGAATTCAGATTGGAATTGATATCTCTCTGAATATGGTTCAGCAGAAGGCATTTGCCCTTTACAAAAATTTTCCATTTTCATTCCGTTCCAAAAAAGAACAAATCAAAAGGAATATCGAATTCTTATCTGAAGCAAACTTTGATTATTACAGTGTAGAATTTTCCAGTACTGAATTTACACCGGGCAATAGAAACAAAAGAAGAAAATTACAACTTTATGTTGCTGAGCTTCTGAGATCTAAAAATGCCAAACTACTGGGTAGAGAACATGTCGTACAAAAAGACAGAATGCTATCTGGTAAAAAGCAAATCGAACTGGAGCTTACTAAGGAAGAAGAAGCTTTGGATAAAGAAAGAGGTTTATTGGTTCATACTGTCATGTTTTATTCCTTGTCTGACGATAAGGCTCCAGTTTATGGCAATAAAAATCTTAAGCACATGCTAGAGATTTTCAACAAAGAATCTAAAAAAAGAGAAACCTGGTAGTATCCTGAATCTGCCTACTGGATTACCTTTGACAATTCAGTACCCATGACGCTGCTTCCTTATTTAAGTGCCAGATTGTCTGATATCAACTTAATGGATTCTTTGGGAGCAATAGGTCATGTTAGCTTCAGTTCAGGTTGGGAATGGGGTTATTGGTTAACAGATTGGAGTATTGCCAGATGGTGTTGGGAACATGAGATCAATGAAACAAGAATCCAAAACGAAGCACTTCAATACGCCTCATTGATTATTCAAGATGATGAAGTTTCAAATCAGTTGAATCAACTACTAGACCTTCAAGAAAAATACATCAAAGACAAAGAATTGATCAGGTACCTTTCTCCTCTGACTTTTTCAGACGAACTGCCAAGAAATATAATTAACATTCAATTACAACCCAGACCAATTTATACAAACAGGTATATTGAGAAAAGAGCTTTACCCTATCAACTGGATACCATCTGTAAAAATGCTATCAATGGATTGAATGAATTTTCAACCGATTCCGATAATATTTTAATCTTAATGGATAGTAGTATATCAAGTCTTGAAAATGAAAATGCTAAGAATATTAGCCGTGAGCTTTATAATGGTTTATTGATGACCTCTTACAGAGCGAAACACAAAGCTCAAACTTTATCCTACTTGGTTGAAAAAAGAGAAGCTGGTATAAAAAAAATTAAATTGACAGACTTTAGCAGAATTGATCAAGCTTCAAAAATCAGAGATGAAGCCTTATTGACCGTAAAAAATCAAGAAAAATTCTACCGTTATCCACCGAATACTTTGACAGAAAAATATAAAAGTCATACGGCCTATAATTTTGGATACTTATATACAGTAGGTAATTTACATTATTGGAAAAGAGAGGAAGAGCAAATCAGAAAGAGCAATTACAGCCCATTTTTTATGAATATTATGAATGTTTGGAAGATTTTAGGGATTATCAACTAGAGTCTTAATGGCATAAATTAAAAGAAGCTATTCAGTTTATTCTGAATAGCTTCTTTTAATTTTAAGTACGCT
>JBILRD010000114.1:0-6424 GCA_044372845.1 Saprospira sp.
GTTGTTAAAACCTATGAGAATACGATACTATCCAATATTATAAAGATGGTGGAGGAAGCTCAAAGCTCTGAAGCTCCCGTTCAAAAATTAGTCGATAAAATATCGTCTATTTTTGTACCTGCTGTTATAGGCTTGGCTTTATTAACGGGTGTAATCTGGTGGATTTTTGGCCCAGAACCAAAGTTTACACATGCTTTGATTAACATGGTTACAGTATTGGTGATAGCTTGTCCCTGTGCTTTGGGCTTAGCTACTCCAACAGCTATTATAACTGGAATAGGTGCTGCAGCAAGAAAAGGAATATTGATAAAAGGAGCCGAAAGTCTTGAAGCTGCAAAAAATATTGATACTGTTGTTTTTGATAAAACCGGAACACTGACAGAAGGAAAACCAAAGGTTGTAAAAATTCTCTGGAACACCGACATTCACTATAATTCTCAGATCAAAGCACTGTCCAACCAATCAGAACATCCACTATCAAAATCAATTTTCGATTTTCTGGAAGATGAGACTGGTCAATCAACGGTTGAGAATTTTAAATCCGAAACTGGGCATGGTGTTACCGGATCAATTGACAATAAAACCTATTACCTTGGAAATGCAAAATGGCTGATTGAAAAAAATGTCACGATTTCAAAATCTGAGCAAGAAGAAATCGAATCAATTCAACAAAAAGCGCAGTCATTGGTCTGTTTTTTTGACGATCAAAAGTTACTGGCTCTGATATCATTGATGGATCTTCCTAAAAAAGGTTCAATAGATGCTGTAAAACTACTCCATAAAATGGGTAAGAATATTTACATGTTGACAGGTGATAATCAGTTGACTGCTCAGGCGATTGGAAAAAAGATTGGTATCTCAAATATTAAGTCAGAATTACTTCCCCAAGACAAGATCAATTTTGTAAAGGAACTTCAACAAGCTGGGCATAAAGTGACCATGGTCGGAGATGGTATCAACGATGCTCCTGCATTAGCGGCATCAGATCTTGGAATAGCGATGAGAAGCGGAACCGAAATCGCCATGGAATCAGCAGATATAATCTTATTAGATAATGATCCAATGAAAATTGTCAATGCGTTAATGATATCAAAAAAGACAATAATGATTTTGAATCAAAATTTATTCTGGGCTTTTATTTATAACATATTGGCAATTCCAATAGCAGCCGGAGCATTGTATCCTTTGTTTGGGATAACTTTCGATCCAATGATTGCAGGAGCAGCTATGGCCTTCAGCTCAGTTTCTGTTGTTTTTAATAGTCTAAGACTTTTAAAAGCTTAGGTTTTATTACCTTAAACTTGCATTCTTGTCTATATTTGCCCTATTATTTTACCAAACGTTTCTTTAATCATGAGATGGATTATCCCAATTCTTAGTTTCTTTTTTACTGCTCTTTATGCACAAAATAATGCTCCGCTGGTCATGAATCCTGCTATCAGTCCGGATGGGAACTACATAGCATTCAGTTGGCAGGGAGATATCTGGACCATGCCTGTTATTGGCGGACCAGCTAACAGATTGACTATCCATGAAGGGTACGAGTCAAGGCCAATTTGGAGCCCGGACGGTAAAAACATTTCCTTTGCCAGTGATAGAAACGGTAACAATGATGTTTTTGTCATACCGGCCAAAGGAGGAACTCCAAAACAACTGACCTGGTATTCGGGAAATGATTTTCCGCTGAGCTGGAAAAGCAATGAGGAGATATTATTCGCCAGCCGTAGATTGTATGCACAGGTGGAACGCGAACAGGAAGTATACATGGTTTCTATAAATGGCGGTACGTCAGTTCGTCATCTGGATGCTTTGGCGATGGAAGCCGTCTATGCTCAAAACAATAAATCCATTGCCTTGGTTAGAGGTACTTGCGGAGCGGAGAGAGAGGCTTACAGAGGTCCGGCAAATAAGGATTTATGGATTTATATTCCAAAAGATGATAAGTATATCGAGCTGACTGATTTTGACGGAAATGATTTCAATGTTAAATGGGGCTATGAAAATCAGCTCTATTATCTTTCTTCTCAGTCTGGCAGACACAATATCCATAGTTTAAGATTGAGTTCTGATCATAAACAGGTAAGCAGTCGTTCCAAATTAACCAATATTACAGGAGATTTTGGTATCATGTCCTTTGATGTCAGCAGAGATGGTAGAAAAATAGTTTATCAAATTGCCAATGAGTTGTTTTTGTACTCTGTAGATAATGAATCAACTAAAAAAATGGATATTCAAATCAATGCGGACTACAGATTTGATCCAATAGTGAAAAAGACTTTCAATAGAATCGATGAATATGCTGTCTCTCCAAATGGAAAGTGGATTGCTTTCTCTACTCATGGCGAAATTTTCGTTTCAGCAAATGATAAGGAGGAAAGTAGAAGCGTCAGAATTACTCAATCGGCCAGTAGAGAGAAACAACCCGTTTGGATAAATGATCAAACCCTGATGTACAGTTCTGATCTGAACGGACAATATGATTTATATACTGTCGCTTCAGCTGATACGACTGCAAAAGATTTATTTAATACTTTTAAATTAAAGACAACTAAATTAACTGCTAGTCCTGAAGATGATCAAGTTGCCATTCTTTCTCCAGATAACAAAAGAATTGCTTTTGGCAGAGGTAGAGGAGAACTTTGGGTATATGAGCTAGATTCAACCTTTAATATTGTATCTGAAAAAAGATTGCTGAATGGTTGGGCGGCACCTGAATCAGTCAGTTGGTCGCCAGATTCAAAATGGTTGGCTTATAGTCTTTCAGATTTAAGTTTTAACGAAGAGGTTTACATTCATCACGCCTCGGATTCTTTTCCGCCGGTAAATATTAGTATGCATCCACGTGGAGATGGAAATCCAAGATGGTCTAAAGATGGTTCTAAATTAGCTTTTGTTTCCGATCGTAACAATGGGGATTACGATGTGTGGTTTTGTTGGTTGAAGGAATCCGATTATCTTAAAACTAGGGAAGAGTGGAAACGTGAGGAATTTACATCCAAGGATGAAAAAAAGGATAAAAAGGATAAATCTTCTCAAGCTGTTAAAATTGATTTTGAAAATATTCATTTAAGATTGCAACAAGTCACGGCTTATCCTGGAAATGAATCTGATTTTAGGATGTCCAATGACGGAAAAACTTTCTATTACATCAATGGGAGAGATGGACGACGAGATTTTGTTGTCGATCAGACTCTTTGTCAAATTAAATGGGATGGAACTGAACAGAAGATCCTGGTCGATGCTAAGCAATCGCCTCGTTCTATGGAAATTTCCAATGATGGGGAGACCATTTATTTTCTCAATAGTGGTGGACAGCTCCAAACATTAAAAACCAAAGATGGAAAAGTAGAAGGAAGATCTGTCAATGCTAAAATGGAAATTGATTATCAAGAAGAATTGAAGCAAATTTTCAATGAAGGTTGGAGAGCTTTAAATGCCGGTTTCTATGATCCGAAGTTTCACGGTGAAGATTGGAATAAACTTAGAAAAATCTATGAACCTTTATGTTTGATGTCATCCACAAAAGAAGATTTTCAATTTGTTTATAATTTGATGTTAGGGCAGTTGAATGCCAGCCATATGGGTTTATATGCAGGAGATAATCCAAAACAAACCCAGAATAACAGAACCGGTTTAATAGGTTGTGAATTTACGAATGATAACAAGGGATTGATGATAAAATCTGTTTTGAAAGGTTCACCAGCCTCTAAACAGGACAGTAAGTTGTTGCCGGGAGAAATTATTCTAAAAGTTAACGGAGTAGCCATCCAGAAAAATGAAGATTTTGATGCTTTGATGGATGAAATGGCAGGAGAGCGTGTTCTTTTGGAAGTCTTGGATACAGCAGGAATTTCCCGCGAAGTCATCATCTGGCCAGTAGCTTCCCTGGCTAAAGAATTATATGAAGATTGGGTAACTGAGCGCAGAAGACTGACCAATGAATATTCCAATGGAAAGCTAGGCTATATTCACATACAGGGCATGGACTGGAAGAGCTTTGAAAGATTTGAAAGAGAACTGATGGCCGCCGGAAATGGAAAAGAGGGTTTGGTGATTGATGTAAGATACAATGGCGGCGGTTGGACAACAGATTATCTGATGGCTATATTAACGGTTCGTCAACATTCTTATACTATTCCAAGAGGAGCTGCAGAAGATCTAACCAAGGAACACAAAAAGTTTAAAGAATACTATCCATACGGTGAAAGATTGCCTTTCGCGGCCTGGACAAAACCAACTGTAACGCTGTGCAATGAAAGCAGCTATTCCAATGCCGAAATATTTTCTCATGCCTACAAGGAATTGGGATTAGGCTCACTGGTTGGAAAAGCAACTTACGGCGCAGTAATTTCTACCGGTGCCTATAATTTAATCGATGGTTCCTATGTCAGAATGCCATTCAGAGGTTGGTTTGTAAAATCTTCCGGTCTAAATATGGAGAATGGTCCCGCGGTACCAAATTACGAATTGGAAATCTCTCCGGATTATAAATCCAAAGGCAAAGACGAACAATTGAAAAAATCAGTGGATGTTTTGATGGATAAGATTAAAAAGTAGGTTTTAAGTTATTTTTACATAAATGATGCCCTCAAGGAGTTTATTTCTTTTGAGGGTATTTTTTTATTATTCATTTAATTAGAATACTAATCAGATTTCGAAAACTGGCAATTGTGGTTGGATGGGATTATTTTTGTTGAAAATGATAAAATGAAAAATGAAATTATACTTTACCAAACAGGTGAATTGGCAGAACATATCGAGGTTAGGTTGGAAGAGGATACGGTTTGGCTTACAATGAATCAGATTGCCCAATTATTTAAAAGAGATAAATCTGTAATCTCAAGGCACTTGAACAATATTTACAAAGAGGGTGAGTTAAGTCAGGAATCAACTGTTGCAAAAAATGCAACAGTTCAAATTGAATCAGGAAGAAATGTACAAAGAATTATTGATTATTATAATTTGGATGCTATTATTTCAGTTGGTTATCGTGTTAATTCAAAACAAGGTACTCAATTCAGAATATGGGCAACAAACGTGCTACGAGATTATTTGTTGAAAGGTTATGCATTAAACCAACGGATGGACAAAATTGAAAACCATTATGAAAATCTGAGTATAGAGGTGAAGCAAATTTCTCTTCAATTAAAAACTCTGGAACTTCCAAACCAAGGCATCTTCTTCGATGGACAAATTTTTGATGCCTATGCTTTTATATCGATTATCATCAAAGATGCCAAAAAAGAAATTATTCTTATTGACAATTATATTGACGAAAGCACTTTGACACTACTCTCAAAGAAGAATAAAGACATTAAAGTTAAGTTGTTAACAAAAAACATATCCAAACAACTTCAATTGGATGTTAAAAAGGCTAATGAACAGTACGGATGCTTTGATATTCAATCTTTTGATAAAAGCCATGACCGTTTTTTGATTATAGACAGTATGACGGTTTATCATATCGGCGCATCACTAAAAGATTTAGGTAAGAAGTGGTTCGCATTTACAAAAATGGATAATAGCACTGTGGAAAATATCCTTACAGCAATTGAAAAAAGTCGTTGATGTTTTTTATCAAAGTTTATGCTCCAACCTTGGTACCATTTCATCTTTCCAGGCCTTGAAAGTTCCATCCAAAATTCTTTGTCTGGCTTCAGTCACCAACCATAGATAGAAACTCAGATTATGAAGTGTTGCCAACTGCATTCCGAGAATTTCATTAGCCGTGAAAAGATGTCTCAAATAAGCTTTGGTATGATATCTTGAACTATGGTTAGTCGCTTCGGCGTCTATTGGAGAAAAATCATCCTTCCATTTAAGGTTTTTGATGTTGATCTTGCCGTTTCTGGTAAATAACAAACCATGCCTGGCATTTCTGGTGGGCATGACACAATCAAACATATCAATTCCAAGAGCAATGGCTTCTAAAATATTAGCGGGAGTACCAACGCCCATCAAATATCTGGGTTTGTCTGTTGGTAAAATATTGCAAACCAATTCAGTCATTTCATACATCTCTTCCGCTGGTTCTCCAACGGATAAACCACCAATGGCGATACCAACATCTCCGAATTTTGAAACAGTTTCGGCGGATTGAGCTCTTAAATCCTTGTATGTACTACCTTGAACAATGGGAAATAAAGCTTGTTCATAACCATATTTTGGTTCTGTTTCTTTAAATCTGACATAGCATCTTTCCAGCCATCGATGGGTCAATTCCATTGATTTTTTGGCATACTTATAATCACAGGGATAAGGTGTACACTCGTCAAAAGCCATGATAATATCAGCACCAATAGACCTTTGAACGTCCATGACATTTTCAGGGGTGAAAAGATGCTTGGAACCATCAGTATGTGCTGCAAAAGTTGCCCCCTCCTCCGTTATTTTCCTTCTATGAGCGAGTGAAAACACCTGAAAT
>JBILRD010000115.1:0-6356 GCA_044372845.1 Saprospira sp.
TCGTTCCGCTCAGATTCTGAACGTCCCAATAACCAAGGATGGCGCCAGCGAAATTGCCAAGAGAAGTCGCGGAACCCCTCGTATCGCTAACTCTCTATTACGAAGAATCAGAGACTTCGCTCAAATAAAAGGCAACGGAACCATCGATGCCAAAATTGCCAAGTACGGTCTCGATGCTCTGAATGTCGATCACGAAGGATTGGATGAGATGGATAATAAAATCCTAAAAACCATCATCGAAAATTTTAGTGGTGGTCCCGTTGGTTTAACCACCATAGCTACTGCGGTGGGAGAAGATGCCGGAACTATTGAAGATGTGCACGAACCTTATCTGATTCAGCAAGGTTATCTAAAAAGAACGCCTAGGGGTAGAGAAGCTACTGTCAGAGCTTATGAACATCTGGGCATCAGCCCCCGAGAGAAAGATGGTTTCTTATTTTAAATCGACAATATTTAGGCCTTTTACGCTGTCTTCAAACCAAAGTACAGAGTCGATGATTTTATCACCTGTGTAGGTATCTGATTTAAAAAACAGATAATATAGCTGTTTATGATCCTCAACAAACCTTTCCAAGAGGGCATTTAATTTTTGCTCTGATGACAGGATATCACTGTTTTTGAATAAATGCCAGGCATAGTAAGCTTCGTCATGCAGCTCTATTAAATCCAAAATATGTTTTTGATGGATATATCTTTCAGCAAATTTTCTGGCATAAACAGCATGATGTTTATCCCAGTTTAGGCGGGGTCTTGTTTGCTCTTCTAAGTGTTTGAAACTGTCATGTAGAATTGCTGTAATTCTTAAATCAGCTCTAAAAGAGGCGCTTATTTCCGAAATCTTATCGATATTATCCAAAACCTCTCTGATGTGAAAAATAACCTTACCTTCAGGATGTCCCCATCTTGGTTCTCCCCAAAAAACACCTTCTTGAAATAGTTTGTCAAAAATTATTTTTCTCTCCAGTTCATTCTCAGGTTTAATAAAATCACATAGCATCTCCAGTGCAGACTCGTGCTGATGATCATGGATATGAGAATAATCTCTACCCGCTAAAGTAGCGTATTTATTGGAAGACTGAAACATGATAGAATAATACCTCTAGAGTTTGTATGTGGTCAACAAAAAACTAAAACATTTTGAATGACCAGTGATTTTTAAAATGAAACTTGTAAAATTCTATCGATAAGAGTTTGGTTTTTATTCGCTAACTAAAGTAGAAATTTTTTCAATTTTAGTCAATAACTTTTCTAAATCTTTTAAATAAATCATATTTGGACCGTCGGATAAGGCTTCTTCAGGTCGTGGATGGGTTTCAATAAAAAACCCTTTCACTCCAATGGCAGCAGCAGCCATGGCTAAAGATGGAGCATATTCGCGGTTTCCACCACTTTTGCCATTGGCAGCCCCTGGTTTTTGTACAGAGTGAGTAGCATCCATGATGACAGGATAGCCCATTTTTATCATATCAAGGATTCCGGTATAATCAACTACAAGATTATTATAGCCAAACATTGTTCCTCTCTCCGTCAGCATGATTTTATCATTTCCTGCCTCCTCCAGTTTTTGAACTACATTTTTCATGTCAGTAGAGGATAAAAATTGAGCTTTCTTGACATTAACGATTTTATCAGTTGCCGCAGCAGCTACTAGCAAATCTGTTTGTCGACATAAAAATGCAGGAATTTGAATAATGTCTGCCACCTCGGCAATCTGTTTTGCCTGATGAGATTCGTGAATATCCGTTAAAATCGGAAAGTTATATTTAGATTTAATTTCAGAAAGCATCTCCAAGCCCTTTTCAATACCAGGTCCTCTGAAGGAATGGATGGAAGTTCTGTTGGCCTTGTCAAAAGAAGCTTTGAAAATTATTTTAAAGGAAGTTTTATCTTCTATTTCCTTTAACGCGCTAGCAATTTCATAGAGCAAAGCAGCAGACTCAATCACACAAGGGCCTGCAATTAAAAAAAGATTTTGTTTCAGTTCGTTATATAACATTCCAAAAATTATTTATTTAATAAAATGTTTGGCAAGGACTCCAACAAACTCAAACCCATTAAAAACAAGCAGGGAAGTGATTTTGTGTTTATTCATCAATTCTTCCGCCTCAAAAATAGAAGCTTCTGGTGAAATGCTGATTGGCTGAGTAGTCATCATATCGATGGCTCTTAGATTAAAAAATGTATTGGATTCTTGTCCTTCAAGACTTCTTCTGATGTCTCCGTCTGTAATGATCCCCGAGACTATACCTTCGTTATTCAATACGATAGCAATACCCAACATCCCTCTGGACATACTCATCAACAAATCTTTAAAATAGATGTCTTCAGAAACAATTGGAAGCTTATCTTTTTGCATAAAATCAGAAACCTTTGCTAAAATTTTTCTTCCAAGATTCCCACCCGGATGATTAAGGGCAAAATCTTCTTCTTTAATTCCTTTTTTAAAAATGAGAGCAGCGGCCAAAGCATCTCCAATAGCCATGGCACAGATTGTCGAAGCTAGTGGAACTGCTTGAAGTGGTGAGGCTTCTTCCTCTACGGAACTATCCAAAATACAGTCGGTATATTTTGATAGGGTAGAACCCATTTTACCTAAAATACTGATGTGTTGAATGCCCAAACTTTTAATATGCGGAATGATTTGTAAAAGTTCATCTGTTTCTCCAGAATTGGATATACTGATAAGACAGTCATTTTTCATAATAACCCCCAGGTCGCCATGAATAGCTTCAGAAGGATGTAAAAAAATAGAGGACTTACCAATACTTGATAGCGTTGCTGCAATTTTTTTTGCAATCAGACCCGATTTACCCATACCGGATAAAATCACTTTGCCTTTGCAGTCGTCTATAATGTCTACAGCTTTCGAAAAATCAAGGTTCAATCTATCTTTCAATGATAAGATTGATCTGGCTTCATTTTCAAATACGGCTGCAGCAATTGATTGATAATCCATGGATTTTAGAAAAAATTGACCAAAACTTATTAAACGAAAAGGAAAGTACTAATAATTTAAAAACAAGCTATAAAATTGGATGAATTAGTGCATGCGTTTTTACAAAAAACTTAATTATTTATTGACGCTGAACCAAAAAATCTATTATTCCTTCATCAAAAATAATACAAAAATGGGTAAAGGAGATAAAAATTCAACCAAAGGTAAAATTTGATGCAGATCCCACGAAAATACAGGTCCTTATGGAAAATCCCTTTCAAACAGGGCTTCTGCAGTTAAATTTAAAAGTCCCAACTCAACTCTGGTCTTTTTCATGCATATTAAACAGATAGAATTTCATTATTATCATTATATTTCAGAATTATTCAACCAAATTAAAACGCAATCACATGAAAATTAAATTTCTTTTTACCCTTATATCTGCGGCCTTATTCCATCAATTGTCATTTGCTCAACCCTATGTAAAAGTTGGTGGTGGGTATGCTTTTTCTGCTTCGAGCTCAAATTTTTCAAGTCCAATTGTTGAAACAGTTGTTCAAGGTTCGAACATAAATGTTCTTTACAAAGAATATGTTTTTGGAACTCTTGGCGGAGGAGGACAAGTTCGAACCGCATTTGGATATAATTTTACAAAAAACTTTGGTCTGGAATTGGATTTTAATTATTTACACGGTGCAACAAAATATGTGTCAGCTAATACCACTTTAACAAATAATACAGTTGAAAAATCTTATGCTAACACTAGACAATTTAGGGTAACACCTACATTTTTTGTCAGGGCAAGCGAAGGACTATTCAGACCATATGCTGGGGCAGGTATTGTTTTGCCTCTGGCTGGAAGCACATATTTAATATTAGACCAACAAAAAGATTCAATATCAACAAATATCATTCGTAAAGTTAGTGGTTCTTTTTCTGTGGGGTTTGAATCTTACATAGGCACAACTATTACATGGCCTAATAGTAATTTTAATTTATTTGTAGAGCTTAGATACGTTGGTTTAGGAGTTGTTCCTAAGAAAGCAGAAGTTATAAAATGGGATGTTACAAATGATAATACAGGAGTAACCACTAGCAGTCTTGAATCTTTATCAACATTTTCAAGAGAAATAAATTTTGTAAGTGTATTGGATGAAAACTCTAACGCTTCTGATGGACCTGGAGGAGTAAATAATTTTCCACCTGATTTATCAAAACCTATGGACAAAATTGCAACAACCACCAACTTTAACGCCCTTGGTATTAATTTTGGTATCAGAATGAATCTGGTGAAAGCTAAAAAAGCGGAATAATTATTATCCAAAAAATTATCAACGAAAAAAGGAGATAGCCGATAAGCTATCTCCTTTTTCGTTTCTGTTTACATTATATGCTACAAGTCCTTTACTAATTCATGCTCTTTCAAGATATAATCATACATTTCTTTTGTATTGCTGGCATTGGTCAATTCATTGATAAAATGTATTTTTTCTCTGTTTGCCAGTAAATAAGTGCTATGGTTAAAAAATTCCATCTCTTCACTTAGAGCGCTTAACTCACTAACGCTACCTTTCTCATTCACCTGTCTGATGAAATCGAACATCACAGTTTTAAAAGAATTTAGTAGTATTTTTTTATCATTCTCTGGTAAATAACTACCAGAAAAAAGTACAGCAGAGCTTTTGATATATTTCTCTATCTGAAAAGTTATTTCAGTAGCCTTTTTGCTTACAGCTTCCTTGTTCTTATCTGGTGAAATAACTGATTTTGGATCATTGATTTTTGGCAAATCGCCAGCTATTAGTTCTCCACCGAAAAAAAGTGTTAATACTAACATGAGTACTGCTAGAATGTCTTGAAGATTAGTTAACTTTTTCATACCTATTGAATTTTTTATTTGTTATTGATTTTCTTTTCATTTGTTTACAATACAAAGATCCACCCTTTTCAACTTCTATTAATTGGCAGAAATCCTAAGTTTAAAAATTAGGTTTATTGCCTAAATGGGTACTTAGAGGATAGTTTTAAAAACAAAAAAGCCCTTAAGACATTAGTCTCAAAGGCTTTTCATAAAGGGGTTACTAATATTTTAATTCAGGAGTAGATTTTTTATTTTCACTGGATCTACAAGAGTAGCCAAGTCGTTTTGAAGTTTTGAACTGTCAGAAAGATAAAAATTGAGCATATTCCTGTTGATAGTTTTTATCTCATCAGAAATGTTCTGAAAAAGGTCAAGGTCATTTAAATCAAATAATTGCATTTGAAGATCCAGCATTACAATCTTATAGTTGTCAAGAATGATTTTCTTGTCGGCATTATAATCGCTTAGATTGGCATACAAAGATTGAATAATAGCTCTGTCAGCATTTAATCTGAGATTCAGTTCTTCTATTTTACTTTGCAAAAGAATTCGCTCAGCTTCTTTGCCAAATTTACTTTCGACGATGATGCCGTTTTTATAGATTTCAACTTTTTCGAGATCACCATTTTCCAGGTAACTAAACCATGGTCCGTTTAAATCTAATTTGGATGAATTTTCTGTATGTGAACTAAAATTGTTCGAATGTTCAATATTAAAATCTGCAGCAGCATAGAGTTGAGCATTAGACGGTATGCTATAGAGAAAAGGAAAGGAAAACAAGGCTATATGACAACCTTTTTTAAGGATTAATAATTGCTTTTTCATGATGAGTTGTTGTTGATTTTAATGAGTTGTTGATATTTTATAAAGATAAAAGAGCTTTGATTTCAGCAGGTTTAAGTGCAAATTCAAGATCAATTTCCAATTGTTTGGTATCCTGAGTTCTAAGGCTCATGATTTTGCTATTTAAATCTTTTACGTCTTGGGCTAATTTTTCGATTTTTTGAAGACTGGCAGCTTCATCGATTTGCATGTTATAATCCAACATCACCACTTTGTATTTTCTAAGAAGCATTTTCTTTTCGATAGTTACACCATCCTTTGCGGTGAACATGATTTCCATCGCCTGGATATTTCTTTGGATTTTGGTGTTCAACTCCTCTTTCCTGCTTACAATAAGAACTAGACTGTTGTCATTGTTATCGGCATAAAGTTTGGCACTGCTTTCTCCTGTATAACCAAAAGTTGGATTTCTGTCGATTGAAGCAAAAGATTGAGCATTTAGAGCATTGATTGTCAAAAGAGCAAAAGCTAAAAACAATCCGCTGATAAGGTTGGAGAATTTGATTTGCGTTTTCATGATTTTCTGAATTTTAATTTCTGATATAATTTTTAAAAGATGTTTTTTGTCATTGTTGTGATACAAAGATCCACCCTTTTCAACTTCTATTAATTGGCAGAAATCCTAAGTTAAAAAATTAGGTTTATTGCCTAAACGGGTACTTAGAGGAAGGTATAAAAAACAAAAAAGCCCTCAAGACATCAGTCTCAAAGGCTTTT
>JBILRD010000189.1:0-4892 GCA_044372845.1 Saprospira sp.
AAGGAAGCATCGAGTATCAATTTCAAAAGATCTATGAAATATGGATTCGGTGTTTTAAGAGTTTCTTTGGAACATTTCTTTTGTAAAATGGGCTTGATGAAATTGACAAGATACAAGTCATTAAAAGCAACTAAAACCATAAAGTAAGATTTCCTACTAACCAATTGCTAAGTTTTGAGTCATTTCCTGCCTTATTTTTAAATGCTTCGTTAAGGGAATAAAGTTGTCTGCTCTCAAAGCGAAACATAGCATTTTGGAAAAGATTAAGGTTAAAACAAAGACCTGTACCGATAGTCCTGAATCCCGATGAAGGATTATTTATATTTACTATCTGTGCCCCATCCATGTCATTAAAGTATTCAACTCTTCCTGAAATTGAAATGTTTTTTGTAAATCTGTAACGACCTATCAAATTTGCTTGCCACCAAAATGGGCTTTTTACAAAACCTATGTTTTTGACACGCTGAATTCCAAAATAGGCACAGGAGGTAACAGAGAATTTTCCATTAGGATTGTGAATCCAATAAATGTCTGTAAAATAGCGCATTCTGTTGTCGGGTGCTATTGCGGAACGCTCATCACCAATATAAATATCCCAATTGATTAAGTTTTTATCGTCTGGTCGGTATTCAAGCTGAGTACCCAATGATTTTCCTTTGTTCTGGTCTTGTATCTGTTGCCAGCCATTCAGTAAATAAACATAAAGATTCCATTTTTTATGGAGTGGTAAAGATAACTTGGCACCCGCAAGATAATAGGGAACATACTCCGGAGCCAGGCTGCGGGTGTACATTAAATGGTCCCTGCTTACACAACTTTCATTCGTATAAGGTGAACCGAAAATTCCAAAATCAATCCAGATATCTTTTTTCTTAGACAGTTTAATTCCGGCATTTGCTTCTACTAAAAATTTTAGAGCTCCAGGTTCTGCGGCGTAATTAGCATTCATATAGGTGCCAAAGCCTGGTGCCAATCTGGCACGGAGACGATCATTACTGTAACGTAAATCAAGAAAAGCCAGATTGATATTGGCTTCATTATGTCTGCCCATTGATACAAAATATGGTATATCACTATTTTCCGGTTGATTGAAATTAAACCCGTAGTAGGCGTCAATATATCCTCCGATGCTGATGTCACCAAGTTTATTTCCTCCAATAGTGTCTGTAGTGCCGGTGTTGATAACTTGTGAAAATAGATTCATTGACCCTAATAGAAGTAAAAGAATGTATATTCTGATTTGCATTTCAAAAAGTTATGTGTTGAAATAATGAGCAAAGCTACACAAATCTAGTTTTTTGTTAATTTTGTGAAAGAAAATAATTTGCTGAAAAATAAATCATTTACAATATGTCTTTTAAATCTTTTATTGTCAAACAAGCGGCCAAATTTGTTACTGGAATCATAAGCTCACAAGCTAAAAATGCTGTTGATTTTCAGAGAAAAATAATGCTAGACCTGGTTAAAGGAGCCAGAAACACTTCCTTTGGCAAGGATCATCATTTTGAAAAGATCAGTGATTATGAAAATTTTAAACAGCAGGTTCCTGTAGCCGATTATGAGGATTTAAGAAAATACATCGATCAAATTAATAAAGGAGAATCAGATGTATTATGGAAAGGCAGACCAAAATATTACGCAAAAACATCAGGTACTACCTCTGGAACTAAATATATTCCTCTAACCAAGGAGAGTATTCCTAATCATTTTGGAACTGCCAGAAATGCAGTTTTTAATTACATTGCAACAACTGGTAAGGCAGATTTCCTTGATGGGAAAATGATTTTTCTTTCTGGTAGTCCCGAAATGGATACTAAGGAAGATATTATGGTAGGTCGTTTGTCTGGTATTTCCAATCATTTGGTGCCAGCCTGGTTGAAAAAAAATCAAATGCCAAGTTATACTACAAATTGTATTGAAGATTGGGAAACTAAGCTTGATAAAGTTGTTGAAGAAACGATCAATGAAGATATGCGTCTGATTTCCGGAATTCCACCTTGGGTACAAATGTACTATGAGCGATTACTTGAGGTCAGTGGTAAAAAGACGGTGCTTGAAGTTTTTCCCAATTTAAGCATGTTTGTTTACGGAGGTGTAAATTTTGAACCTTACAGAGCACAGCTCGAAAGTCTGGTAGGTGCCAGTATTCCAAGTGTTGAAACTTATCCGGCTTCAGAAGGTTTCATAGCTTATCAGGATCGACAAAATGAACCTGGATTGTTATTGAATACCAATTCAGGAATCTTTTTTGAATTCATTCCTGCTGATGAGATTTTTAATGAAAATCCCAAAAGAATATGGCTGAAAGATGTTGAAATTGGAGTCAATTATGCTTTGATCATGAATACCAATGCCGGATTATGGGGATACAGTATTGGAGATACAGTACAGTTTCTTTCTACAAATCCATACAGGATCATCGTAAGTGGAAGAGTTAAGCATTTTATCTCTGCATTTGGGGAGCATGTAATAGGTAAAGAGGTGGAAGAAGCCATTCTGAGTGTTGCAAAAAATGAAAATATAAGAATAGTAGAGTTTACGGTTGCTCCTCAGGTTAATCCTTCTGAAGGTGGAAAACCTTATCATGAATGGTTTGTTGAGTTTGACAATGAACCTTCAGATTTAAATGATTTTTCACAGAAAGTGGATGTCGCCATGCAAGGTCAAAATATCTATTATAAAGATTTGATAGAGGGAAATATCCTACAAACTTTGAAAATCAGATCCTTGCAAAAAGATGCTTTCAGAGATTATATGAAATCTATTGGTAAGTTAGGTGGACAAAATAAGGTTCCACGACTTGCGAATGATAGAAAAATTGCCGAGGAATTAAATCCATTCGTTAAATAGAAATCAATCTTATTAAAATAAACTTTTCATGCAAGGAACTATCATAAAATCAACCGGGTCTTGGTATAACGTTCTCACTAAGAAAGGTGATGTTCTGTCTTGCAGAATCAAAGGAAAGTTTAAGCTTAAAGATTTTAAACTCACTAATCCTGTTGCAGTAGGTGACGAAGTAATAATAGATTTTGACGAACAGCCACAGACTGGTATAATCAAAGAGATACTTCCCAGAAAAAATTACGTTTTACGCCGTTCGACAAGACAAAAGCATTTTATGCATTTAATTGCCTGTAATGTCGACCAGGCTTTTGTTGTTGTTTCGATTAAAAAGCCCAATATTAAACCTGGTTTTATCGATCGTTTTTTGTTGACCACCGTGAGTTATAATATTCCCACTTATATTATTTTTAATAAATCTGACCTATACATCCAGGAAGATCTAAATTATTACAAGGAATTGTCCAATATGTACGGTAAAGCTGGTTTTACAACTTTATTGGCATCAGCAGATACTGGTTTTGGAATTGATGATTTAAAAAATATTTTGAAAGGAAAAACAACATTATTTTCAGGACATTCCGGAGTTGGCAAATCTTCCTTGATCAATAGCATCCAAACAGGATTAGAACTAAAGACAGGTGATATTTCTGATATCAATGACAAGGGAATGCATACTACGACCTTTGCTGAGATGTTTGAATTAGAATTTGGAGGCAGAATTATTGATACTCCCGGTATCAAGGAATTGGGTTTCTTAAATATGGAACCTTCTGATGTAGGGCATAATTTTCCGGAAATTTTCAACTTATCTAAAAATTGTAAATTTGCCAATTGCATGCATATCAATGAACCAAAATGTGCTGTTAAAGATGCTATTGGCGATGGCAGTTTACATCCCCTCAGATACCAAAGTTACCTGTCCATCATGGATGAGGTAATGGATCAAAATTATTGGGAAAGACAAAAGGACTGATGAGATAATTTTTTATTTAAAATTATTTTAAAAGAGCTAAGTTTCTTTCGTTTTTTAAATGCATTCAACTAAATTTGCGGAAACGATAACATTCATCCCACCACAATTTAGATTCCATGAAACTTTGGCAAAAAGATGGTATTGAGGTCAACAAAGAAATCGAAAGATTTACTGTCGGCCGCGACCGCGAATTGGACGTATTCTTAGCAAAACATGATGTCACTGGTACTTTAGCTCATATTACCATGCTCGAAAGTATTGGCTTACTTGAAAAAGAAGAACTTCCGATACTGATCAACGAACTCATCAATATTTACAATGAAATTCTTAAAGGTAATTTCGTCATTGAAGATGGAATTGAAGATGTACATTCTCAGGTTGAATTGATTTTAACCAGAAGATTAGGGGAATTAGGAAAGAAAATTCACAGTGGTCGTTCCAGAAATGATCAGGTTTTGTTGGATATGAAACTATTCATTAGAACGGAACTAAGAGAGGTAGTTGAGTTGATTGTTCCGCTTATTGATACCTTACTTGTACTTAGCGAGAAACATAAAAATGTATTGCTACCGGGTTATACCCATTACCAAATAGCTATGCCTTCCAGTTTCGGATTATGGTTTGGTGCTTATGCCGAGAGTTTGGTAGATGATTTACAGATTTTATTAGCAGCGTTTAAAATTTCAAATAAAAATCCTCTAGGATCTGCAGCAGGTTATGGATCATCATTTCCTTTGAACAGAACCATGACAACTGAACTTTTAGGTTTTGACAATTTAAACTACAATGTTGTTTACGCTCAGATGGGTCGTGGAAAAACAGAAAGAGTAGTATCTGAAGCTTTGGCTTCCGTTGCTGCAACCTTATCAAAATTATCCCAGGATATCTGTTTGTATATCAATCAAAACTTTGGATTTATAAGCTTCCCTTCTCAATTGACTACTGGTTCAAGCATCATGCCTCACAAGAAGAATCCTGATGTTTTTGAGTTAATTAGGGCTAAATCAAATAAAATCATGGCTTTGCCAAATGAAATTATGTTGATTACCACTAATCTTGCCTCTGGTTATCA
>JBILRD010000116.1:0-6317 GCA_044372845.1 Saprospira sp.
TTTCTACGCTAAAATCAATATGGACGAAAAGATGCTCTCCCTAAAAAAGGAGTACTACCCTAAACTAAAGGCGACAATTCCAGCATCAAAGGTGATCAGAATTCCAAATCTGGAAAGGGAATTTAAAAAGAAGCTGATCGAAAAAATACAGGAAAGAAGAGGCAACAGATAATTACCTCGAAGCCTTATCCAAAGGCGGAAACAAAAGCTTCATGCCCGGCTCGATGGCATAAACAGAGGGCAGATTGTTGATTCTGGCAATCTGCAGATAAAAATCCGGAGAGCCATAAATCTTTTTGCAAAGCGCCGGCAGGTTATCTCCATATTTGATTTCGATGATATGCGATAAATCGGGAGAATTGCCTGTCGCTCTGGATTCAGCATCCTGAAAACCTTTGAACTTGAGACTTACTTCTGCCCGGATTGGTAAACCGGATGCACTAAACAAGGTATATTTTACATCCATGCTTTTGAGCGTGCACTTGAAGATGGAAGTTTTTTGTAAGGCGGGGTCATTGCTTTGTGTCAGGAATACCTCTCCCCATGCCACCGCCAGATAGGCCGGGCCATGAATATCGGTGACATAATCGTAACAAACCGCCTTTAGTTTTTTGATATAGTTCTGAACACTGGGCTCGCCCTTATCAGAGCCATCCTTGGTTAAAAAAGCAAAACCTTTTGGAGCCGGCAAAATACCAGTTGCATCCACAATGGTATCAATCGTCAAATCGGGAGAAGCATAGCCTTTGAATGTGTAGGGCTTGAAAGACTCGCCGGGAGCTGATTCAGTTCCAAGTCCATTTCCTTGTTTCCCTTTTATTTCAGTATCACCCCCATCAATCTCAAAGGACATGGAGATTTCCTGTGGATTGATCTGCAATTCAATCTCATCATCCCCACCCTTTCGGGAGGAAAAAGTAACATCCTTGTAGGCGATGATACTGACCTTGGTCACCAACTTTTCTCCAGCCATAATTTCTTAGTATAGAGGAGATGCTGGCAATTGATATGAAGGTGTTATCATTTTCGTTGTATTCTTGTCAAAAACAAATAACTTGGATTTACCAGTTTCTGTATCCCAAACCAGAATATGATAAAATGGAACTCCGTTCATTAAAAAACCGCTTTCGCTCATCATAATTTTACCTGTACCATTTATGGTAGATGTGTTATCTGCTTTGGCACTGTTATTCATGATAGAGGCAATACCAAAGAGCGTAGCAAAAATTATCATAGCAGTTCCTGCTAATTTTGCAAAAATCCTTTGCGCAGCTGAATCAATTGTATTTTTCATTGATTTTTATGATTTTAATATTTTGAAAAATTATTTATTCTTTAAAAACGCTTTCTACACTATTGACTTTATCTTCCAGCTAAAGAGAGGAATATTTTGACAATAATGAACAGTTTATATAGTTTTTAGTACAGTGGAGATGAAGGTAAATTGTAACTAGTTTTAATCAAATTACCGTTGTCCATATTATATAACTTTGATTTACCAGTTTCGCTATCCCAAACTAAAATATGATAATAATAGCCCCCATCATGAACAAAACTATTCTGATGCATCATAATTTTTCCAGTTGATTCAGCAGTTGTTTCCTTATTTGCTTTGGCTCCATTATTGGTGATAGTTCCAAGTGCAAAAGTAAACAAGGCAAGTCCAAAAAAAGTAGCGAAAATTCGCTGGGCAACAACATCAATAGAATTTTTCATGGTTTTCTGATTTTTGATTTTGTTTTTATAAAATATTTAATTTGACCTAGATTCCTGATTAAAGAAAAACTAGAAAAGCGTTGTAAATAATCTTAAAATACAATGTGCAAATATTATAGATCAATCAATATAGAGGGGAAGTTGGCAAACTATAATTAGCTTTTTCTAGGTTACCGTTATCTATGTCATATATTTTTGATTTTCCAGTTTCGCTATCCCAAACTAATATCTGATAATAATAATGTCCATCATAAACAAAACTATTCTGATGCATCATAATTTTTCCAATACCACTGGTCTGGGCTTCATGATCTGCCTTTACCGGATTATTAAAAAAGCTGGCAGCTCCAAACATAAAGATACCGGCACCGATCAGTAAAAACATGATAGCCTTGGAGGTTTCGAGGAGGTTTAGTTTTTTCATTTTTAATAAATTATTGATTTTAAAATGATTTTATAAATCTAACAAATGTATTCTGATATTTACAACTGTCATGCCACAATTTTAGAATCTAATCTTGTTTGGACACTAGGATTCCTCCTTGATCTTTTCCTGAAGTTGTTGATAGAGTGCATCGGCTTTATTTGAATCCATTTTTTCAAAAGGTAAGGGCGCCTCAGTTTCTTTATTGTCCCCGTTGTTTTCAGCAGTATTTTCATCCGAATTCAAGCCTTCTTTTTGGAGGACTGCGCTTCTAAAATCCTCGTAGTCTTTTTCCTGAGCACCGGCATAAAATCCTTTGAGATAAAAAAGTTCGCCAGACTGTTTATCCTTTCCAGACAAGGCATCTTCAAAACCATTGAGGTATGATTTTCCCTGATATATCCCTTTTTCCTGACCTTTTTTAATTCCTTTTTTAAAAATTTCAAAGAAGGCATCTATCTTGGAACTCAGATTGCTGATTTTTTCTTTTGGATCTTCTTCCTCTTCATTCTCTTCTGTCAGATTCTTTTTGAAACGGTCTACCCTTTTTTTAATCATTAGGGCTGGATCAATTTTTTCTGTTCCTGTGCTAAATTTGTAATATTTTTGGTAAGCCAGGTTGTATCCCTCTATGTAAAATCTTTGAAAATGAGTATCCGTTCCAGCTTCTTCCTTGAGCTCTGAACTCAGTAATCCTTCTGCCTCTTCGACATAAAAAGATTGATCCGATTTGAAAAAATAATCGTACTTCTTATTTTTTTGTTCATGGAATCGATTGTTGTAGGATTCGTAATAGGCAGCTCTGAAATCAGGAGAGGCTGAATTTAATTCCAAAACAATTTCATCCAATTTTTTACTGATTTGCTCTTGTAGATCCTTGATTTCCAACAGTAATTTCGAATCTGGACTCACAGCGCTTTCTTCTTCTTTTATTCTTGAATCAATCAAAGCCAATTGTTCCTGAGCATCCAAGGAGACCGCGCCGAGCTCATACCCTTTTTGATATTCATCGGATTCCATATTGGGTTTTGACAGTGCTAGTTTCTGATTTTTTTGAAGATGGTAAATTTTATTAAAACTTGAAAAATATCCCTCCTCGAACAAACTGGCTTCGTAGGAATTCTTGGCATCGACTTTCTCTCCTTTTTCGTTCAGGTAAATTTTTTCATGCTCATGAGCTTGAAAATAGTCAAAAACAATATCCGATATCTGACTGTCATCGGAATCCAAAATACTTGCTTGTTGATCACCGTTTACCAACATCCTAAGAGCTTCCTCTTTAGAACTTTGAGCAGCGAGATTTCCCAAGATGGATCCGGCTAAAAAATGGGTATAATCGGGATCATCAGCCTTCGGACCTTTGGATTCTTGTTTCAGGTCATCAAGCTTGGATTGTTTGGCTTTGAAATAACCCGAATTGATGCCGGCTGAGAATCCTTTTTGAAAAAGTAAAGTCTGATCTTTAGGCGTACCTGTCAATTCTGATTGATAATCTGTCTGACTGATAATGCCGCTGACATATTCTGCAGCAAGCTCCTCTCCGGCATAAAAGCCTTGCTGGTATTCCTCATTATTTTCTGAAATTGATAAATCTTCCGCCTGTTGATTTTCTACAGATCTGTTTTTTGCCGCCTGATAGCTGTTGTTAAATGCTTTGTAAAATCCCTGTCGGTATTCTGAACTGGGATGTTGATCGGCTTCTGATTTCAAATCATTTGCTTTCTCAGAATCGCCATTGGCAGCATGTGCTCCGGCTTCTGTTCCTTTTTCCTTACCCAGTTGAAAATCACTGCTGTTTTCCGTTTTGAGGCGATTCATTTCCAGTTTCATTCTGACAGCAGTCTGATAACCTTCATTGAATCCCTGATGAAAGCCTTCTATTTTTTTGGATTTGATCAATTCGGCATGCTCTCCGTTGTTCTCTGCATTTATTTCAGCAAAAAATTGAGTTTTTTCAAGATTGGAATAAGTCAAAGCCGCTTCTCTGTCCTTAAAATTTTCACCAATGATCGTTTTATCGTTTTCGTCCGTTTCGACCTTTTTGCCAAGGCCTACGGATCTTCCCAAATCATTGCCTTTTTTTCTGCCGGATTTATATGCCAGGTGGAGCAGTTGATCTTTTTCTGAAACTTTAATACTATTATCTGAAATCTCTTGGGATACAGAATTTTTAGAATCTGACTCCATGGTTGATTGGAGCAGATTTTGAGTTTCTGAATTATTTTGAACCTCATTGCTTAGCATAGACATTCCATCAAAAGCAGCTGAAGACCCCATTTGATTACTGGAATTTTCCTGCTCCTCCAATTCTATTTTCGACCTGGTCAATGAGGATGCTTTTTCGATTAAACTATTCAACTCCTCCTTTATTGGATTTTCAGAGGAAAGATCCTGGCTCATCATGGAACTTTGTTCAACGGAATTGTTTTCCAAGCCATTAGAATTTTCCGAACTATCAACTTTTTGAAGTTGCTCGGACAAAGCATCTTTTAAGCTATTTTGTATATCTCGAGAAACATCTGACTGACTATAAAAATAACCTACAGCGCCAGCTTCAGAGTTTGCCATAGCATAGCTGATCTCAGAAGATAGCATACTATTGACATTCAAAAGTGCATCATCTTCAGATTCATCAGCATCTAAAAAAAGACTTTCTCTTTGATGTTTTAACTTATTCTCCTCTTCTGGCATAATATTTTATTTGTCATAAATTAAAAATAGTCTTAATTGAATATTTGTCAAAATATAATAGTTCATTTAAGCAAAATTCAGGATCTATTCTTATTTTTAGTTATCAGTACTTTATTTAACTCTTTTGCCGTTTAACCAACAATTGAAGGGGAATTTAAAAGGCAAATTTCTAAACTTTAAAACTCCTTCGATGAAGCAGATTAACCTTTTCAAAATCTTAGCTGGATTGTCCATGCTCACCTGTTCTGTTGCTATTTTAATTTTCGCACTGAAATACAGTCCGGTGAATGCCGCAGAAAAAAACATTCAAACTACTGGCGGAAAAATCATGATGCATCAAAACAGCTTCGTTTACAATAACCAATTTTATTACAATATTTTGGTTTGGGATTCTGAAACCGGAAAATCAAAATTGTATTATACCAACAGCAAAGAATGGGTTTTGGATACACAGTTACCGGCAAGCCCTCTTTATTAAAATTATTAAAATAAACTTATCAAAGCGTCAGATGGTTAAATCCATTTTGGCGCTTTTTTGTTATGTTTGTATTTGAAAATTTAAGACATGAAAATAGACAAGGATTATATTGAAAGCCTTCGTGAGGATTACAGCAAAGGAGTTTTGGAGGAGCATCATGTATTGGCAGATCCGATGAAACAATTTGAACGCTGGTTTTCGGAGGCTATTGCTGCTCAGCTGCCCGAACCCAATGCCATGACTCTGGCTACAGCAACTTCAAAGGGCATTCCATCCGCCAGAACGGTACTGATGAAGGGTTTGGATGACAGAGGATTTATCTTTTACACCAATTACGAAAGTAAAAAAGGGCAAGAGTTGTTGGAAAATAAGCATGCTTCACTCCTCTTCTTTTGGCCAGAACTGGCAAGACAGGTCAGAGTGGATGGTATTGCTGAAAAACTAAGCAAGAATGAATCTCAGGAATATTTCAACAACAGACCTCATGGCAGTAAGTTGGGTGCTATGTCCTCAAATCAAAGTTCGGTGATTGAAAACAGAGCAATCATTGAAGATAAATATGCGGAGCTCGAAACAAAGCACGAGGGTCAGGATTTTATTGAGGTTCCGGATTTTTGGGGCGGATTTTTGATTGCTCCCTATAGAATTGAATTTTGGCAAGGCAGATCAAACCGATTGCATGACAGATTACAGTATAGTTTGGAAAAAGAAGAGCCGAAAGTTTGGAAGATTGAAAGGCTGGCGCCCTAGTATAATAATGTTAAACTTAAAACAGGAACGTGAAAAATTTTAAATTCTATATTCTATTGGCTGTCTTGGTTTTTAATTCCTGTAAATCGGATAAGAATGCCTGGAGCGGGGAAGAAACAGAAGTAAAAAATGAAAAAACTGCTCATAAAATTGAGGAAAAACCAAATATTGAGCAACTATGCAAAACTTTGGTGGAGCTTGACCGAAAGGCATTGGAGCGAAAACTGAAGGATAAAAAGCTTGGCTTGTTCGAAGCTT
>JBILRD010000117.1:0-6292 GCA_044372845.1 Saprospira sp.
CAATGGTATCAAATGGAAAGATTACCTTTATTTTTTCATGATAAAGAACTTGAAATTTATCTTTATTGTAGATTAATCCTACATCAATTCCTCTGCCATCCGGAGAATCTTCATGTACTATTTTGTAGTCATATTTTTGAAAAGGTGTTTTTTTGATTAAATCTTCCAGAACTTTTCTGTTTTCTATTTCACAGAATCCAATAATTTCAGGTGGACCACCCCATCCGCCAAGGGCAGTCATAGTTTTGTAAATGTTATTTAGTTTTTGTTGGTATCTGAAATTGGACCATCCCTTCATTCCTGTTGGAAGAAATTCATCATCATTTATTTTAGGGTCATCTTCTGTATCAAAAAGATTTTCAACATTGTAAAAGCATGTTCTAACTGTTTTATTTGCTCTTTCTTTATCTTCAAAGTTGTTAAGTCCCAATTTAAGATAAATGCTATCTGCTTTTGAGATTTCAAAAACATTTTCGGTTTTTACGCTATCTGTATATTCTTCATCTTCATCTATTTGAGAAAAGCAAGGATTGTAAAATAGATTTAAAAAGATAAAGCTTAATGTTATTATTCTTATCATGACTTAAATTTTTTTACAATTTACAAAAATCATTTAGATCCTTAATAATTGAATAGTTTAAGTTTATAATAAAAATGGCCGGAATTCATATGAATTTCCGACCATGACTAGAAACACTCAACTTGACCTTGATTATGAGACCTTTGACCTGAAGAACTTTTTCCGGTGTTTCTTTATTATTTGTTGTATTTGTCTAAATCATAAATTTCAATTGTCATCAAAAGTACGTCTGCACTAAACTGTTTTGATTTGAAATATCCTTCCTTGTTTAGTTTTTTGATGATGTGTTCTGTATTTATTCCTTTTTTAACAGCGTTAGGGTAATTCTTTTTAAGATAAAGACTATTAGCCTGGAAGCCAATTTCGTTACTCTCGTAGGCTGTGTAGCATATATCGTCAGAAATCGTTTGTCCCACCATACCTTTTCCAATTTTGATAGGATTTTGTTCGCAAAGGATTCCGAATTGATTTTTTCCTTCTTTAGCGGCAGCTGCATTACCGAACTCACTGCTTAAGATTGCCAAACCAAGGCTGATGGAAGCTGGGATTCCGTTTTTCCTCTGTTCTGATTTTGCTATTTTGTAAAACTTTGTTAAGTATTGATCAATAATTTTTTTATCTGTGTTTTTTAATCTTTTGATAAAGAAATGATCCTTTGAAACTATGCCTTGACTGTATTGGTTTTGAATTTTTTCAGATTCTGATTGATTCAATTTTTGAATTTCTTTTTGGTTTGGAACGAATATTTCTTCAGAATTATTTCTTTGTTCTTTTTTGGAGGCTGTACTAGTTTCTAAGCTATCAATATTTACTTTTCGACTTCCGATGTTACTGCTAAGTAAAACGGTTAATAACAAAAATCCAACAGAGAAGGAGTATGAATTGCGTCTAAGATTTCTGCTGATATTAGTAAATTTTTGTTTAAAACGTAAGCTGTCATTTCGGTAATCAGGTAAAACAACTATTTGTTTCTTTTTCATTTCTACCAATTTGTCATATAAGATAACTGTATTGTTGCTGTAAGCAGATGAATTCTCAGATAAAATGATGTCATTGTAAGACTGCTTGGCGATAGAGTTAGAATCCTTCATGTCATTATTTGTTTATATGTTAACAATTTTGTTGCTGTCAATTTGAACGATTAGAATTCAAAACTAAAACAAAAAGATTTAATAAACAAATTTGTTTCAATAAAATTTTAAAAAAAATAAAATAATTTGTTTTTGTTTCAGATTTTAAAAAAATGAAACATTTTTTTTAACTGAATTTGTTTTAATGTTATTTCAGTGTAATTATTCTGATATTTGGTGATCGGGAGATCAGACCAGGGTTTATTCCAGCTTTTCCTTCAGGAATGTCTTTTTGTAGAGTAGCATAATAAAGAATCCAGGCTGGGAAAAATTCTTTGGTTTCTGGATTTTTAAATGTCATTGGGTTTAATTCAAATATTTCCTTATCCTTATTAGCTTTTTTAAAAGATTCATAAATCAGTTCGCTGCAATACCAGCTACCATTAGCCAATATAAATTCATCATCATAAGGTTGGCCGATTTGCTTTTTTGCAAAACCTACAGCTTCTGGAATAATTGATTTGTAATTTCTTTTTATTCTTCCAATACTTATATTTTTTAATTCTGTACTGTCGCCCGATCTTGCCAAAAAATCTTTTAAATTATTTAATTGTACTTTATTGCCGATGGCTTCAATAACTTTTGTTTCACCATTTTCTTTTATGATTAGCGCACAATGCGAAAAATCTCTGTTGTTATACCCTTGTGTTACTGATTCTATGGCATCACATAGTTCTCCACAATTTAAATCCTGAAATAGGATATCTCCTTCGATAAGTTTATAGTTTAACCTTTTAAGATTCGACCCGCAAGAGGTGTAGATGATTACAGAAAAATATAGTGTTAGTTGAAATAAAAATTTAGTCATTATATACTGATTTATTTTGTATTTGATACTAATTTAATTCACATGAGAGATTATCTAATCTCATTAAATGAGTCATTCAAAACTACTTATTTCGAGAGATATTTAATACAAAGATATAATTGGATAGTTTAATAATAGAAAGTAAATGAAAACTTTAAAATTTTTGAGTAATGACCCTAACCAAAAGGCTTTTGTACAAGCCCTCAAGAAAAATGTAAACAGCTATTTCAAAGAGAAAGGCATTTCAACAAAAGGGAACTGGAGACTATTTTTTAAATCTCTGGCAATGCTTGGTCTCTATTTGGCACCATTTATATTGTTATTGTTTATGCCAGTGAATATTTGGATTGCTATTTTGCTGGTGATTCTAATGGGAATTGGGGAGGCAGGAGTTGGTATGTCTGTCATGCATGATGCGGTTCATGGATCTTTTTCAGATAAAAAATGGGTCAATGAATTGTTTTCTTATACTATGTTAATTCTGGGTAGTAATGTTTTTAACTGGAAAGTGCAGCATAATATTATGCACCACACTTATACAAATATATATGGTTATGATCCAGATATTGACACCAAGGCCATCATCAGGTTGAGTGAACATGCTCCTGTTATGAAGTACAATCGATATCAATATGTCTATGCTTTTTTTCTGTACGGCATGATGACACTTTTTAAACTGACTTTTGACTTTGCTCAATTGGCTACTTTTAATCGGATGGGGATTACCAAAGAATTGAGTTCAAATCCTGTTGTAGAATTGCTTAAACTTTTACTTATCAAAATAATATATTTATTGATTGTAATAGGATTGCCATTGTTTCTTACTGACTATTTGTGGTGGCAGATTTTGATTGGTTTTGTAATGATGCATTTGACTGCTGGTCTCATTATGAGTACTACCTTTCAGATGGCTCATGTAGTAAAAGGTGCTGCACAGCCATTGCCTGATAAAAAAGGCATTATACACAATGAATGGGAAGTACACCAATTACAAACTACCTCAGATTTTGCAAGAAATAATCTCTTTTTGAATTGGTATATTGGTGGATTGAATTTCCAGATTGAACACCATTTATTTCCACATGTCAGTCATATCCATTATCGAAAAATTGCCCCGATAGTTGAAAAAACTGCCAAAGAGTTTGGTTTGAAATACAATCTTAAATCCAGTTTTTGGGAAGCTTTTTTTTCTCACGCCAAAAGACTGAAGGAGTTGGGGAAAACATGAGCAGGTAATGTTATTTCACCTTGATAGCTAACTGAAAATAATTATTTACAGCACCCAATACTTCATATTCCATATAAAAAGCAGAACAAAAATCTTCCAGAGCTTTGAACTCAGACATCGGAACATTGAATTCATCAAACAAAATAATATCGCCTGATTTTAATTTGGGATACAACTGAGATAAAACGAAAAGAGTAGCTGAGTACAAATCTGCATCCAGATGAACCACTAACCTTTTATTCCAAAAATCATTATCAGCTATAAAAGGCAATAAGGTCTGCTGGAATAATCCTTGTACAAAGGCTCCTCTTGTATCATCTATCTTGGGAATTTCATTTTGTGCAAAGGTGCCTTTTTTAAACGGCCCCCAATCTTCTGGCAAACCAGTAAAGGTGTCAAATCCATAAAATTTTGAGTTTGGATTAGGATGATTTTTCAACCACCAACGAAATGAATCTGCTGCCGCTACTCCAAATTCAAGGTAAATAATATCCTGATCTTTAATAGTGTTATCTTGAACATATTGGTATAATCCATAGCGGCGTTCAGGCTTTACAGAACTTACTGGGAAATCATTATATCCTAGTTTGCCTTGTTGGAGTCTCCATCTAGAAAGTTTCGAAAGGTAGGCCAATACTAAAAAAACTTTCTCCAAAGGTCCAAAAATATAATGTAATCTGAATTGAAGAAAAAATGCCTTAAAACGACGTCGGAAGAATAAAAGTTTCATTAGAAATTGCTTAGAATTGACCTTGAATTATTTAAGAAGCGAAGAGGCTCCGCTCCAATAAGTTTCAAAAATATAAAAAATCACTTATTTTTACTTTAGAATTACTAAAATAGCGTCGAATATTTATCTCGCATTTCAAAAAATCTAATCATTCAAAATGATCATTCGTTCTAAAGCTCCCCTTCGAATCGGTTTAGCCGGTGGTGGTACTGATGTCAGTCCATATTCTGATCTTTATGGTGGAAAGGTGTTGAATGCAACCATTAACCTCTATGCTCGTGTCAGTATCGAACCATTGGATAATGGAAAGATTGTTTTAGAATCAATCGATATGGATGAACATCAAGTTTTAGATAGTGATTCTCAATTGGAACTGGATGGTAAATTAGAAATTCTGAAAGGAGTTTACAACAGAGTGGTCAGGGACTTTATAAATAAACCGCTTTCGTTCAAGCTCACTACTTTTGTGGATGTTCCAAAAGGATCTGGTCTGGGTTCCTCTTCTACCATAACCGTAGCCGTTTTGGGTGCCTTTGTCGAATGGCTCAACCTCCCTTTGGGTGAGTATGATATTGCGCACCTGGCGTATGAAATCGAAAGAGTTGATCTTAAAATGGCCGGTGGTAAACAGGATCAGTATGCTGCTACTTTTGGTGGTATCAATTTCATGGAATTTGAAGCCAATGACAAGGTTATTGTCAATCCATTAAGGATAAAATCTGATTACCTGAATGAACTGGAAAACAATATCCTGATTTATTATACGGGTACCAGCCGACTTTCTGCTCAGATCATTGAAAAACAATCTGAAAATTTCAGTAAAAACAGTGACAATGCCATTGAGGCTGCCCATAAACTCAAAGAACAGGCAGTCCTGATGAAGGAAGCTATTTTGATGGGGAAACTTGATAAAATCGGAGATATTTTAGACTTTGGCTGGCAGAATAAAAAGCAAACAGCCGGAGGTATCTCCAATCCGATTATTGATGAATTGTACGAAAAGGCTAAAATGGCTGGTGCCAGCGGTGGAAAAATCTCCGGAGCCGGTGGTGGTGGTTTTATGATGATTTATGCTCCTGCAAATGCCAGATATACTGTTATTAAAGCTCTTTCCGATTTTGGAGGATTGTTCTATCCCTTCGATTTTACTTCAACAGGATTGACTACCTGGATTACCAAATAAAGCTAAACCCAACCTTATCGATTATGAAATGGTTGATCATCCGAAATCCTAACGCCGCCGGAGGAAAGTCAATGAGACTTTGGCCTTCGATAAGAGAAAAACTACTGTCTGAAGGCCTTGATTTTGAGGATGTCTGTACCTCCAAACCTATGGAAGCCATAGATTTGACCAGAGAAGCTATTGCAAAAGGTTATAGAAAGATTGCCGCCATGGGCGGAGATGGTACCGTCAACGAGGTTGTCAATGGTATCATGAGTCAAAGTTATTGTGATTCCAGAGAGATTCTTTTTACACAAATTCCCATCGGGACAGGAAATGACTGGAGCAGAACGATGGGCATCCCAAAGAATTTCAAAGCATTGGCTCATTTTATGAAATCTGCAGGCGAAGATTATCAGGATATTGGTTTGCTAAGCTGGAAAAATTCAAAAGGGAAAGAACTGCAGAGATATTTTGTTAATATTGCCGGAATGGGTTTTGATGCTTTTGTTGGTGTCATTGCCAACAAAAATAAAGCAGAAGGAAAATCGGGAGTATTGTCTTATATCAAGGCCTTACTTTCTGGATTGTATCAGTACAAAGTTCAATCAGTGAATCTGAGGATAGATTCTCAAAATAAAGGTTCATTTGATT
>JBILRD010000118.1:0-6278 GCA_044372845.1 Saprospira sp.
TTTCATAAATTATGATAGTTTTTTAATTGTCTAGTTGATGAATATATCTTCTTTTGGATATTGATATCTAATTTGTTTTGGAGTAAAGACTTGTCTGATAAAGGCGATCAAAAAAGTCAGCAAGCTCACTCTTCCAAGGAACATCATGATGATCAACAATATTTTACTGCTGTCATTTAGTTGAAAAGTAATACCCAATGTTAGTCCCACTGTCGAGAAGGCAGAAAAACATTCAAAGATGAGTTTGATAATATCAATTTTTGGTTCTAAAACGGACATAGTCACAGCTGCAGCTCCAACAGCTAGTAGGGAGAGAATCATGATGACTGAAGATCTTTGAATAGCAGAAACCGGTATCTCTTTTCTTCTGAATTCAAGGTTCTCCCTACCAAGCAAATGATTTTTAAGATTCAGCAAGGCTATAGCAAAAGTAGATGTTTTGATACCACCACCTGTTGAACCAGGGGAAGCACCTATCCACATCAAAGCAATAGTAATCAGCACAGTAGGATTTAATAGAACAGCCATATCTACATTATTAAAACCAGCTGTTCTTGGAGTGACCGAATTAAAAAAAGAGACAGCTAATTTACCAATAAAATCATGTTCCTTAAGCGAGTTATTGTATTCCAGTATAAAGAAACTGATCCAACCCACCAACAACAAAGCAACAGTTGTTTGTACAACAATGATGGTATTTATTTTAATAATATTCCTTCTAATAGGTATCGCAGCCTCTTTAGCGTTTATTTTATTCCAGAATTTCAAAAAATAATATTTTAGATAAGAGAGGTAGTTTAAACTGATATTATAACCCAACCCACCAAAAATGATTAAAAAAGCTATAGTGGTATGCAGCAGATAGTTATATCTGACATCCAATTCAAAAAGTCCATTGCTTAGAGTAGAAAAACCTGCATTACAAAAAGCTGAAATGGAATGAAAAACAGCAAAAAATATTTTATCCTGATCCAAGGGGACATTTACAATGGAAAAATAAATGATAATTGCCCCTATCAATTCTATGGTTAGTACAAATAGAATGATTTTGTATAATAATTTTTGAGTGCTTCCCAGATTTTCACTATTGATAAAATCAGACATGGCTATTTGATTTCTGAAGGATCCTCCTCCGGCAAAAAGCATAGAAAAAAGATTGGAGAAAGTAAGAACACCCAATCCACCCATCTGAATCAAAAAGATAATAACAACCTTTCCAAAGATGGTAAAGTCTTTTTGGGTATCCACAACTGATAAACCTGTAACAGTAACAGCACTGGTGGAAGTAAATAGTGCATTAACAAAACTTATACCTTTGGTGGTTGCACCGGGTAACATCAATAAAAGGGAACCAAACAATATCAATACAGCAAAACTCAAAACAAAGACCAAAGCAGGATGAATTCTGGTGGATAAAGTTTGACTAAGCGTTCGAGAGATACCAATCAAAATCAAAATTATCAGAACTGCATACATAACTCCTCTCGGCATCAATAAATTAAATCCTAGATAGAAGAAGATAATTTTTAAAAATATTGCAAAGGATGCCATAGTTACAAAACCATTGAATATCCTGATGCTCGGACTGACATTGGTTTTAATAGATCGCCATATACCAACGAAAGTCATGAAAGCTGTAAAAAGCATCAGGTAGATATCGAAAACCCATAGTGATTGGGAGGCAGCCTCTTCGGTCTGACCAAATTGTATGCCCAATGCAAAAATTGTGATTAGCGTAAACCAGAATAGTATTTTATCTAAAATTCCCATCAGATTGTCTGAATTTTAATGCAAATTCGTGATTATCAAAATTATTACAAAATAAATCAGGCTTACATTTTCGATATTTAAAAATTATCAAAAAAAACTGCTGAAAATCACCATTTTTTAGTACTTCATATGTTAGTTTTGTACAATTCTCAGCAGTTTCAACTCAAAACGCTCTATCCTATGATCAACAAAATTTTCAACCTATCCAAACAACCTTCCATTGCCAACCAATTTATTGCGGAATTAAGGAATGTCGAAATCCAGAGAGACTCTATGAGATTCAGAAGAAATTTGGAAAGAATTGGAGAGATTCTTGCCTATGAGATCAGTAAAAAGTTGAATTATGAGTCCAAAACTGTAGAAACTCCATTGGGAGAAGCAGAGGTCATGTTGCCAACTCAAAGAATAGTTCTTTCTACGATTATGCGTGCAGGACTACCTATGCACCAAGGATTTTTGAATGTCTATGATTCGGCAGGAAATGCTTTTTTATCCGCTTACAGAAGGCATCATAAAGATGGCAGCTTTGAAATCAGTCTGGATTATGTATCATGTCCTCCCCTACATGATTCTGTTTTGATTATTACAGATCCTATGCTGGCAACAGGCGCATCTCTGGAAGTTTGCATCAAAGAACTATTAAAACATGGAGAGCCATCAGAAATACATATAGCTGTAGCTATTGCTGCACAAGATGGGATAGATCATATCAGAAGAGTCCTTCCAATGGCAAATATCTGGGTTGGAGCAATTGACGAGGAATTAACTGCAAAATCATACATTGTACCAGGACTGGGTGATGCAGGAGATCTTGCCTTTGGACCAAAAATCCAGGAATAAATTAGTAAGATTCTGAAAGCTCTAATTCAAAAAAAGCTATCTCGTTTCCTAGTTGATTTATTTTATCCAGCAATCTGGTAAAACCTAATTTTTCAAGAATTCTTACGGAAGCTTTATTTTCCGTTTCAACCTCTGCAACAATTTTTTTAAGTTGTTGATTTTTTGCCTTTTCAATTAACAATTTGGCGATCTCTATCCCAAAACCTTGTCCCCTCTTTTCTTTTTGAACTCGATAGCCAATATCAGCGACTGACTCATCCATCTGAATCAAAGCGCCAAGACCTATAAAGTTATTATCTATTAGACTTTCTGCTACCCAAACACCAAAAAGTTCAGATTTTGAATAACGTTCAATCAATCTGTTGACTTCATGATCAGATTCTTGCCTGGTATACGGTTTTTCAGTAATAAATGCCATAGTCTCAGCATCACCAACTATGGAAAAATAATTATCCATGTCTGAATATTTAAGCTTTCTAAGCCTTAAGGCAAGTTTTGTATCTGAAAAATTGGACTGCTTCATGAGCGTTTAATTTATTTCAAATGTAACTATTTTCACTTAAATTGTATTATTAACTAGGACTGATGTAATTTACAAGTTAAAATACAATATATCAAAATGCAAGCTGGAGATTATATAAGATTTAGATATACAGGACAAAAAGCAAAAATTTTGACTGATTATTTGGATGGCTCATTTAAAGTAATTCTTCTGACCGATCAGGAAGAAATTATAGCTTTTAAAGAAGATATCATTCCTGAAAATGATTTTAGAAAGATTGAGAGCTCTCCCATGCAAAAAGAAAAAGCAGAGAATAAAATAAAGAAACTCAGCACCGAAGAAATGTTTTATTCAAGGGAGGAACTCGAAAAAAACAGAGTAAACTCTTTGAGATTTACCAATGAAACCAAGAATCAAGAATCAAAATCTTTAGACACTAAAGTTGTAAGCGGAGAAGAAGCCAAAAAAACTTATGAAATTTTGCTCAAAAACAATCCTCCTCAAAACAGTGGACTATGGCTGGCATTTTTGAAACAATCCGAAGATAGTTATACTATTTATTTGATCAACGACAGCTCGTTTTCCATTCGATTCAGTTTTAATTTTTATATAAATGGAACTGTTGCCCAAAACCTCCATCAGACTATCGCTCCATTTCAATATTTTCCCATAGGTGAATTTGAACAGGCCAACTTTAATGATAATCCCAGCATCGAACTAAAATGTCCGGCAATGAATATTTTTTTTCAACAAAAACTAAAATACAAAAAATGGAATAATTGGGTAAATCCTTTACCCATTGTAGGTATAGAGGCTGTATCTTTTAAAATTTCAAATTTAGAAATCATAGCCAACAATAATCAAAAGGAAGATAATTTAAAAAATTACACTCAACAACAGCTTAAAGAAAAAGCAACAAAACATATTGAATCTGTTGATTACAAAAAAAACATACTCGACAGGTTGGCTCAATTCAAAAACGAAATCGATTTACACGCTGAAGCGCTCATTAAAAATTATAAAGAATTGGAAGCCAATCAGATCTTTGGTTTACAGAAAACAGCCCTGGCAAATTATATGAGGCAAGCTATAGAACTGGGGGTCAGTGATGTATTTATTATCCATGGCATCGGCGAAGGAAAATTAAGAAAAGCCGTGGATGATTACTTAAAAGACCTTAAAAAGCAAAGAATGATATCAGAATTCAGAAACGAATACCTTTCGGGATATGGCTTTGGAGCTACTCATGTAAGGATATAAAAAAAAGCATCGGACTTCCCCAAGTCCGATGCAAATCCCCATGATTTACCCCAAACTCAAATTTTCGGGTGAAAATTCAAAGTTTGAAGGGATAAATATAAATTTAAAACACAAGATTTTCAATTTTTTAACCTCAAGTTTTGTAAAAATCAGTGTTTGTATATGAATTTTGTTGAATATTCGCTTAATAGCTAGGTTTGACTAGTAAAAAATTATATTGTCTCCATCCATTAAAGCTGATTTTTCAATTCCCATCAAACTTAAGATACTGGGCGCGATGTCAGCCAATTTACCATCTAATAATTTTACAGGATCGATACCATTGGCCACAAAAATACAAGGCACAGGGTTAGTCGTATGCGCTGTATTTACGGAACCATCAGGATTGACCATGCAATCTGAATTTCCATGATCAGCTATGACAATGACAGCATAATCCAGTTGCAAAAGTAAAGGGACTAATTTGGAAAGACAATCATCCACTGTTTCTGCTGCCTTTACTGCCGCTTCAAAAACACCAGTATGTCCGACCATATCAGCATTGGCAAAATTTAAACAGATAAAATCAGGAGCATTAACCTCTAATTTTGCTAAAACTTCTTCACTTACTTCATAAGCACTCATCTCGGGTTGAAGGTCATAGGTTGCCACTTTGGGAGATGGGACAATAATTCTTTCCTCTCCTTCAAAAGCAGTTTCTCTACCGCCATTGAAAAAGAAGGTTACATGAGGATACTTTTCAGTTTCAGCAATCCTCAACTGGGATTTTCCGTTTTTCGATAATAATTCTCCGAGACTATCTGCTACATCCTGATTTTTATAAAATACGTTGACTTTTTTAAATTTTTCATCATAAACAGTCATCGTACAATAATACAAAGGAATTTTATACATTCCATATTCCGGAAAATCATCTTGAGTAAGGACTGTTGTAATCTCCCTGCATCTATCTGTTCTAAAATTAAAACAGATTACAACATCATCTTTTTCTATTGTCGCCAATGGTTTGTTTTGATTATCAACCATGTACATTGGTTCTAAAAACTCATCTGTAATTCCTTTATTGTAAGAATTTTCAATGGCCTCCACTGGATTTTCAACAGGAGTTCCAACAGCATTAACAAATAAATCGTAAGCTTTTTTGATCCTCTCCCATCGTTTATCACGGTCCATGGCAAAATACCTTCCAATTATGGTTGCTATTTTAATTTTCGATCCGGAAAGATGTTGCTCTAAGTCCTTGATATATTCAATACCTTTTTTGGGATCAGTATCGCGACCATCCATACAGGCATGAATATAGACTTTATCCAAACCCATTTCATTGGTTAAATCACAAATCGCTTTGAGATGATTGATGTGTGAGTGGACGCCTCCGTCAGAGACAAGACCTAGTAAATGAACTTTTCGGTTGTTTGATTTGGCATAACTTAAGGCATCCAGTAAAACTTGATTTTTCTGAAGTCTACCTTCTCTGATTTCTTTGTTGATCTTAGCCAATTCCTGATAGACTACTCGACCTGCACCGATATTTATATGTCCTACCTCAGAGTTCCCCATCTGGCCCTCCGGCAGACCGACAGCCTCGCCAAAAGTAGTTAAGGTTGAATTTGGATATTGTTTAAGTAGACCGTCAAAAAAAGGAGTATTGGCAGCTTCGATAGCACTAATTTCAGGATTCTTATTGATTCCCCAACCATCTAGAATCAAAAGGGCTACTTTAGAAAATATTTTTTTTGACATCTCGAACTCACTTAAAAATAATTAACAACAATTTCAATTTTAGAATCTATCGAGTACCACTAAAAGGTAATTCCAGAATTTTTGTACGGAACTGATCTGAACCATTTCATCCGGAGAATGTGCCCCTCTGATATTTGGACCAAAAGATATCATCTCCATTTCA
>JBILRD010000120.1:0-6236 GCA_044372845.1 Saprospira sp.
ACTATCTGGATATGTTACATGAAATCTATGCCGAACAGTTAGATCAAGTTTTGGAGAAAGATAAGGAAATGATTTTGCTGGAAGTTGGTAACCATTGTCGTGGAGCTACTTTTTTCAATGCTAATCATCTTATCAATGACAGACTGATTGATACTTTTGACCAGATAAGCAAGCAAATTGATGGTTTTTACTTTGGAAGATATGACTTAAAGGTAGAATCCATTGAAGATTTGTATGCCGGAAATTTTAAAGTTGTAGAACTTAATGGTGCAAATTCTGAACCAGCTCATATTTACGATCCTGAAATGCCCCTTTTTAAAGCATATGGATACATGTTTAAGCATTGGAATACCATTTTCAGAATTAGTATGCAAAACAACAAAAAAGGCTATCCATTCATGAATAATAGTGAAGGAATTGCCTACGTGAGGAATCACTATAAAAGAAGAAAATTAGAAACTGTTCAAGCTTAATATTATATTTTCCAAGACATGAAAGAAACTCTAGGAATACTTGGCGGTGGTCAACTTGGGAGAATGATGATTCAATCTGCCATTGATTTTAATATTCAGGTTCGAGTATTAGATCCTGCCAAAGATGCTCCATGCTCTGCCATTGCTCACTACTTCGAAGTTGGAGATATTCAAGATTATGATACCGTTTATAATTTTGGAAAACAATGCGATATTCTGACTATAGAAATCGAAAAAGTTAATACCGGAGCCTTAAAAAAATTAAGAGATGAGGGCGTAAAAGTCTATCCCCAGCCCGAGGTTATTGAATTGATACAGGACAAAAGATTACAGAAACAATTTTATCTTGAAAATAATATACCCAGCTCAGAATTTATTCTTGTAGAAAATAAAGCAGATGTAATATCAAATGTTAATTTTCTTCCTGCAGTCAATAAACTAGGCAGAGATGGATATGACGGAAAAGGCGTTCAAATTTTAAAAAACAAAGACGATATCTCAAAGGCTTTTGACGCTCCCGGTATATTAGAAAAATTGGTAGATATTGATAAAGAAATAGCTATCATAGTCTCCAGAAATTCCAAATCTGAAGTTAGTACTTTTCCTGCTGTTGAAATGGTTTTTCATCCCGAAGCCAATTTGGTCGAGTATCTCTTCTCTCCTGCTCAAATTCAGGATTCTATTGCTAAAAAAGCAGAATCTTTGGCTAAAGCAATCATTGAAAAATTGGAAATGGTGGGCCTCTTAGCTGTTGAAATGTTTGTCACAAAATCAGGTGAAATTTTAATAAATGAAATCGCACCAAGACCTCATAACAGCGGTCATCAAAGTATTGAAGGAAACATCACTTCACAATTCGAACAACATTTAAGAGCAATTTACGGATTACCACTCGGCGATACAAAAATAGTTTTACCATCTGCTATGGTTAATCTACTAGGTGAAGAAGGATATTCAGGGCCTGTTGAATATGAAGGGTTGGAGGAAATATTAAGAATGAGTGCTGTACACTTGCATTTATATGGTAAAAACAAAACCCAGTCATTCAGAAAAATGGGACATATTACGGTCACTGATGAGAATATTGAAACATTAAAAGAAAAAGCCTTGTACGTCAAAAATACTTTTAAAATTATTAGCAAATAGAAATATCATGATTGGAATTATAATGGGCAGTGATTCAGATTTAATAGTTATGAATGAAGCTGCTGAAATACTTGAAAAATTTGATGTGCCCTTTGAAATTACAATAGTATCAGCTCATAGAACACCGGAAAGAATGTTCGAATATGCTAAATCGGCCAGAGATAGAGGTTTAAAAGCTATTATCGCCGGAGCTGGTGGTGCCGCTCATCTCCCTGGCATGGTTGCTTCCCTGACTACATTACCTGTAATTGGTGTACCTATAAAATCGAGCAATTCTATAGATGGCTGGGATTCTGTTTTATCAATTCTTCAAATGCCAGGTGGAGTTCCAGTGGCAACTGTTGCTTTAAATGGCGCTAAAAATGCAGGTATTCTTGCAGCACAAATTATAGCCTCATTTGATCAAAAAGTAGCAGAAAAGCTTGAAAGTTATAAAATAGAATTGAGTGATAAAGTAATGTCTGCAGTTGAGAAATTGGAGCGTAAGAAATAAATCATTTCACTTACAGTTCAAAATCTTTAGAATAACTTCTGACTATAATGATGCACATACCAATCATTACAAAAGTCAATAGAAACAAGGCAGGCACACCACCCAGGTTAGATAACATTTTTATTCCTTCAACACCTGAACTATTAACCATAATATAGGCAATCGAACCTATACATACTCCCCATATAATTTTAATAAATATTGGAGCAGAATCGTTTTCAGCATTAAAATTTTTAACGCTGATCGCTCCCATAGCTTCCGTATTTGAATCAGCCGCCGTAACGTATGACAGGTAAACTATAAAAATAAAAAAACCTGCTAAATATTTACTATATGGGTATAGATTCATGATAGCATAAACAATGGATTCGTATCCGGACTCATTCAATAGTACTATAAGATTAGACTGACCATTTATATGGGTACCAAGAGCAGTAGCACCAAAAATTGACATCCAAATTATTGAAAAAACAGAGGGTAATATCCAATTAAAAAACAAGACCTCTTTAACTTTATATCCTTTTGCAATTTTACCCAAGAACATGGCTGAAATAGGGGCCCAAGCCATCCAGTTGGCCCAAAAAAATACTGTCCAGTTATTTGCCCAGGAATCATTAGGATGTATGATGTTATAGGTACTTTTTTCAAAAAAATTGACAAGATAATCACCAAAACCCTTTAGTGAGATAGAAACAATAAAGGACAGGGATCCAAACAATAAAAAGATAATTGCTATCAAAATAAAAGCATAAACATTGATGCTAGACAAAATTCTAATACCTTTCATCACACCCGTTGAGGCTGATAAAACAAAACTAAAAACTATAATGAAACAAATTAGAAGTATTAAAATACTGGATTTCTCAATTCCAAAAATGTTTTGAATACCACCAGACAAAGTTAAAATACCAGTTCCCAAAGAAGCTGACATTCCGGCAACCAGAGAGAAAAGACACAAAGTATCAACAGAGTTAGATATAAAAATTGAAGGTCCTTTGCCATTTTTTTTGTAAAACGGAAAGAGCATAGAAGATAAACTAAAAGAAGATTTCCTGTTATAAAAAGCAAGTGCAAAAATTATGGTTGGAATAGAATATATAGCATAAGGTGTAAAACTCCAATGTAAATATAATGTTGACATGGCAAATACTGCGGCCTCATTACTTTCGGCAATAATATTACTGCTTACAGGAGGAGAAGAAAAATGATATATAGGCTCTGCTGTTCCCCAGAATAAAATACCGGTTGCAATGGTCGTACACAATGTAATCGAAAAAAGTCTCCATCTATTTAAAATCGGCTTTGCATTTTCTCCTCCAACAATTAGGTTTCCAATTGGAGAGAAAAAAATTATTATGCAAACAAAAAACATAATCAAACTTGAAATACTGAAAAAAGGCCCAAAAACGTTGATTACAATTTCATTAAGACCGCTTACCTTTTCAAGAAAATACTTTGGAAAAAAAAGGCTAATAAAAACCGTTAAAATGGATAGCATTATGGTTGGCCAGAAAACCAGTTGTCTTATATTACTCATCAAAATATAATTCTTTTGTTTTTTACATTATTTCACAATGTAATATTTTAATTTAAGCTAAGGTAAAAATAAATAAATATATTTGTTTCAAATCAAGAGTTCTAGGCTTGTTATTATATCGATAACAACAGATAAAAATTGCCATCAGAAAACAAAATCAAGGACTTTTGAACAAATTTAACAATAATATATTCCCAAAATGTGATTTATAATTTATTAATATTTTTATTCAGTAAACAAGGGACTTTCGCGTTAAATTCTAAATTTTAACATTTCTCATCCTTGAATCTTTCATAACTAAAGCTTATTTTTGAAAATCACACGTATCAAAAGTCAGCATTTTTTTTTAAAGAATAGATAACTCAGGAAGTTTGTGCTTTTTTTACGAACAATTGAAACAAATTATTTCATATATATATAAATATTACTAAATTTTTATGCTTAAGGAACCCATATTAGAGGAGAATCCAGGTAGATTTGTGTTGTTTCCAATACAGTACGATAAAATCTGGGAGATGAGAAAAAGGGCAGTTGCCTGTTTTTGGACTACAGATGAGATTGACTTAGAAGCTGATCTTAGTGACTGGAAAAACAAACTTAACAACGATGAACGTCATTTCATCAAGCACGTTTTAGCTTTTTTTGCAGCAAGTGATGGGATTGTTAACGAGAACCTTGTTTTAAACTTCTATAAAGACGTACAAATTGCTGAGGCACGCTCCTTTTACTCCACCCAGATTCAGATTGAAGATATTCATGCAGAAACTTACAGCCTTCTAATTGATAATTACATTCAAGATACCGAAGAAAAAAACCGTCTTTTCAATGCGATGAGCACACTGGAATGTGTTCAGAAAAAAGCAAAATGGGCTCTAAACTGGATCGAAAATGCTCCTACTTTTGCTCACAGATTGATTGCTTTTGCAGCAGTTGAAGGAATTTTCTTTTCAGGAAGTTTTTGTGCTATCTACTGGTTAAAAAAACGTGGCCTGATGCCAGGTTTAACCTTTTCCAATGAACTAATCAGCAGGGACGAAGGAATGCATTGTGATTTTGCTTGTCTGTTGTACTCTATGCTTCAAAATAAAATCAGCAACAATGACATTAGGTCTATTATCACTGAAGCCGTTGAATTGGAAAAAGAATTCGTAACAGATGCTTTGCCTGTGTCATTGATTGGCATGAATGCTCAACTGATGAATCAGTACATAGAATTTGTGGCAGACAGACTCTTAATTTCTCTTGGCAACAATAAAGTTTACGGATCTGCCAATCCTTTTCCATGGATGGAAATGATTTCTCTGCAAGGAAAAACTAACTTCTTCGAAAAAAGAGTTGGAGATTATCAGAAAGCAGGTGTAATGTCCGAAAGAGAAAAACAATCTTTCTCACTTGAAGAAGATTTTTAAAATTATTTAGCTATTTATTGCCTTAAAAACTATTTAAATTATGATGCATTTAATGAAAGTAAAAAAGCGCGATGGTCGTTCAGAAGAAGTATCTTTTGATAAGATCATGCGTAGAATTTATTACTTGTGCGATGGTCTCGATCAGAGGTATATTGATATTATCGAGATTTGCAAAAAAGTTATTTTAGGACTTTATGATGGTGTTGACACTTCCATACTGGACAACCTAGCTGCTGAAACAGCAGCATCTATGGCAACTGTTCACCCTGATTATGCCATCCTTGCTGCACGAATTGCAGTTTCCAATTTACATAAAAACACCAACGCCTCTTTTTCTGAGACGATGAAAGACCTACATGAATATGTAGATCCAAAAACTGGTCAAAGAGCACAGTTGATTGCTGATGATATTATGAATATCATCTGGAACAACAGGAGTGTATTGGACAATACTATCGTTCACGAACGTGATTACGATTTTGATTATTTTGGGTTCAAAACCCTCGAGCGTTCTTACCTGATGAGACTTGATGGAATTATTGTCGAAAGACCTCAGTATATGTTCTTAAGAGCAGCTATAGGTATTCACCAACACAATATTACAGCCGCTCTAGAGACTTACGAACTGATGTCTGAGAAATGGTTTATCCATGCCACACCTACATTGTTCAATTCAGGAACTCCAAAGCCACAATTGTCTTCTTGTTTTTTGTTAAGTGTAACAGATGATTCTATCCCTGGCATTTTTGAGACCTTGTCAAGATGTGCCAAAATATCTCAATCAGCAGGTGGAATTGGCTTGAGCATTCACAATGTTCGCTCCAAAGGCAGTTACATCAAAGGCACCGGTGGAACATCGAACGGTATTGTTCCAATGTTAAGAGTTTACAATGACACTGCAAGATATGTTGATCAAGGTGGCGGAAAGCGTAAAGGTGCCTTTGCGATTTATCTAGAACCTTGGCATTCTGATGTTTTTGATTTTCTGGATCTAAAGAAAAATCACGGAAAAGAAGAGGCAAGAGCCAGAGATCTATTCTATGCTATGTGGATTCCAGACTTATTTATGGAACGTGTTGAGGCTGATGCAGAATGGACCCTAATGTGTCCAAATGAATGTCCTGGTTTATATGAAACACACAGTGAAGAATTCAATAAACTATATTTAAGATATGAGG
>JBILRD010000121.1:0-6228 GCA_044372845.1 Saprospira sp.
GTTCATTATGAAACCTGTCCACATCTACACCGCACTTTACAGCAAATCAGAGAAACCGGAGCAAAAGCGGGTGTGGCTCTTAATCCACACACGCCAGTTTCCAATATTTTTGATATCCTAGAAGAAATAGATCTGGTACTAATCATGTCTGTAAATCCAGGTTTTGGCGGACAAAAATTTATCTATTCTTCCCTGCAAAAAATTGAAAAGTTAAGAGAGGAAATTGATGCAAGAAACCTTAATACTTTAATCGAAATTGATGGCGGTGTTGGCTTGCACAATGCAGAAACTATTCTCAAATCAGGTGCTCATGCTCTAATAGCAGGAAATGCAATTTTCTCATCAGAAAATCCCAAAGAAACTATCTCTAAACTTCAGGAAATCGGTCAAAACAAAGGCTTTTAAACTCTATGAAAATTATCTTCATGGGAACTCCTGAATTTGCAGTTCCTTCGCTTGACATTTTAATTAAAAACGGCTATGATATTGTTGCTGTGGTAACAACGACTGATAAATGGGGAGGTCGAGGAAATAAAACTTTGATTGAGTCTGATGTAAAAAAATATGCTGTCGAAAAAGGACTAAAAATTCTACAACCTGAGAAATTAAGTGATGAAAAATTTCTTGCTGAATTGAAAGCCATCAATGCAGATCTTCAGGTAGTAGTGGCTTTTAAAATGTTACCAACAAAAGTTTGGTCTATGCCTACTCTAGGTACAATCAATTTACATGGTTCTTTATTACCAAAATACCGAGGAGCAGCCCCTATCAATTGGGCTATTATCAATGGCGAAAAAGAAACAGGGGTTTCTACTTTCTTTTTGAAACATGAAATTGATACTGGAGATATTCTTTTTCAAGATAAAATTACAATAGGTGAAGATGAAACTTTAGGAGAAATTTATCATAAATTGATGTTAATCGGTGCTGAATTGGTTTTAAAGACTGTAAAATCAATAGAAAGTGGAAATTATCAACCATTGGCTCAAACCGACCAGGAAGCAACACATGCCCCAAAAATATTTCACGAAACCTGTAAAATAAATTTCAACCAAAGCACTCAAAAAGTGCATGATTTTATTCGAGGATTAAGCCCCCATCCTGTAGCATGGACTATGATAGCGGGAGAAAAACATAAAATTTATCTTTCTAAAAAATCATACGATTCTATTTTATTAGCTCCAGGTTCTATACTCACAGATGGAAAAAAATTCTTAAAAATAGCCTGTGAGGATGGTTTTGTTGAAATTTTAGAAATTCAGGCTGACAAAAGAAAAAAAATCGATATCAAAAGCTTTCTGAATGGAACTTTATTAGATGTCAAACATGTAGATAATTAAAATTTAAAACATCTTATGTTTAAATACCTTTTCATCATCTTTGTTTTGGCATCGGTCTTTTTACTGATTAGACCGGACCAGTATTTTAAATCTAATGTAGAGATTGAAGAAAAGGGTATTAAAGAGAAAATCCAACAAGCCGATAAAAATTTTTCCGACTCAAGAAGACCTTCTCTATTGGTAAATGGTAAGAGTAAAAACACTTCCAATTATTCTGAATTTGCAGATGGTTACCAAGAGGGTGATTTTATCTCGGTGAAAGAGCCTGAAGAAATGTTTAAAACCAAGAATGAACAACTTAGTCAATCATCAGGCGGACTTTGGGAAGTTTTTCTAAAATTAAGATTCGATATCTCTTATGACAGAACTACCGATGATGTTGTAATGAAACCATTATTTATTCCTGAAATCAAAAAATACAATCATCAAATCATAGAAATCAGCGGCTATATTATACCAAATGATATCGTACATGGTGCCGTTGGTGCAAGGGGAAATGGTAGCATGTTTATGCTAAGTGCTTTTCCTACAGCTGCCTGTTTCTTTTGTAAAGGTGCAGGTCCTGAATCCATCATGGAAGTCTATCCCAAAAAACCTATTCCATACAGCAAATCAACTGTAAAAATTAAAGGAAAGCTAGAATTAAATGATTACGATTATATGAAAATGGCCTACATTCTAAAAGATGCTTATCTTGTAGAATAGACTATAAAGATGAATCTATTTTTATTTTATTGTAAGCTATTATTCCACTTAAGGCTACGCCAGGTATTCCCTGTCCCGGATAAGCACTGTCACCACAAAGATAAGCTCCCTTCCTGTCCAATCTGGCATCCAGCATCATCCATGGTTTAATTTCTTTATATTGCGGATAGCCTCCAACAAATCCATATTTCCGTCCTGTCCATCGTTCCCAGGCACTTGTCCCTGATACATGAAAATATTCGACTTCAGATCTTTTAATGAACCCTAATCTGTCCAGCTCAACTAGAATAATTTCAGCAATTGCTTCTTTGTCAATATCTTTTGAAGGATCAGGATTGGGTATATGGCAACTGATAGATGCCACCATGTGGTCTAAATTGGAACGATACCAATCAATTGGATGACTGTAGCTTAAAAAAATAGATTTTGCTTGAATTTCAGGCAGAGCTTCCAATAAATGAATTTGATGGTGTAAACATTCATAATTTAACTCCTTATTTCTTTTAAAACCAATCCCTATCTGAAAAGCAGAGTTTAGTTTTTCTGCCTTCAACAATCTACTTGAAAATTTATTGACCAATTTTTTATCATCATAAATTTCTAATACATTGTTTATTGGAATTCCGAAGATTATCTTATCCGAAACAAAATTCCCCTTATCTGTAATAGTATTATATTGTCCATTTTGATAATGAACACTTAGTACTTTTGTTCTTAATTGAATTTCAGCCTTTCTTTCTTTCAACCAATCAACAATGGCATTGACCATTTGTATCATACCTCCAAATACATAGTAATTACCATAATTAGTATAACATAGTGCTGTAGCTCCAAAGAGAAAATTAACTTCAGAAGCATGATTTTGAGCAGTAATTATTAGTTGCTCATTGACAAAATCAACGAATTTTTGATTTTTATCCAAGCTGTATTTTTTAAGCATATCCAACACTGTTGTATTAACATAGGGGATATTTTTTAATTGCTCAAACTTAAAACCTTTAAGCATTCCTATCAAATCTTTCCAGGATGACGGAGGAAAGCTTAGCTGGTTCAAAGAGGTTCTCCAGACGAATTGGCTAATTTCAAAAGATTTTGTCCAAAACTCACGTTGACCTGATTTTCCAAATACTCTTTCAGCCTCTGTAATCCACTGATCTAAATCCTGATATCTGGTTAACATTTCACCCGAGTGCAACCTGACCATCATCGGTGTTTCTAATTGAATTTTATCAATATTTAATCCAATTTCATCAAAAAGATATCTTAAAGGCATACCTTTGTCTAAACCTACTAAGGTCGTTGCACCTGATTCAAAAATATAACCTTGACGGTAATAGGAACTTGAACAACCACCTGGAAGGTAATTCTGCTCTAGTATTTGAACCTCATGACCATCTTTTACCAAAAGACAGGCAGCACTTAAACTTCCCATACCAGAGCCCAATATCAAAATTTTAGACATTTGTTTAATCTTTGATTTATATTATTTTAAAATCATTGAACAAAAATAAAATTGTCCTTGTTTAAGCTTTTAGAAATAAATAATGACAAGCATTTAGCGAAGCTTTTTCTGAATTTATTATTCGCTTTTATTTATCCATAAATTCAATTAAAATGAACGAAATAAAATTATCAGAAATAAAAGACACTGAAACCCTTTTGGAAATTTATGAAGAAATGGGTGACGAACATTTACTAACATCTATTGAAACTCCTATGAGAGAGGATGCTTTTGTTCTTTCTGACAAGGAGAAAATCAGTAAAATCCAAGCACACTTCAAATCAATCATGGAGATTCTTGGTTTGGACTTAAACGACGATAGTCTAAAAGGTACCCCTTACCGAGTTGCCAAAATGTATGTTGAAGAAATTTTCAGCGGCTTAAATCCAGCCAACAAACCTTCAGTTGCACTTTTTGAAAATAAATACCAATATAATCAGATGTTGGTAGAGAAGAACATTACACTTCAATCTACCTGCGAACATCACTTTTTACCAATTTATGGAAAATGTCATGTGGCATATATTTCCAACGGTCATGTAATTGGCTTATCAAAAATAAACAGAATCGTTGAATACTTCTCAAAGCGTCCACAAGTACAGGAAAGATTGACTATTCAAATTATCAATGAATTAAAAAGAGTACTTAAAACAGAAGATGTAGCTGTTTATATTGATGCCAAGCACATGTGTGTTTCCAGCAGAGGTATTAAAGATATATCAAGTAGTACGGTAACATCTGCTTACAGTGGAAAATTTGAAAACGAACATAGCAAAAAAGAGTTTCTAAGTTCAATTCAAACGACATTAGAATTATAATTTTTTTTTAAAATTCATTTAACGGCATTAGAATCGATACAGATTTTAATGCCGTTTTTTAATTTAACAAATCTCAATTTAAAATTATTTTCATTTTTTCAATTTAATTGACTATATTTGCGCTGTCAAAGCAAAAGGCTTTAACGATTATTCATACTTCGGCGCGTTTTCAGTTATTTGTTTTATGATTTATTTTAAAAATCTTTAACAAGTTTTTCTTTTCTTAAGGCTAATCACAAATAAAGTAGAACAACCCGAATTTTAACAAACCATGGAAAAGGTTTAGGGTTGTACTGAGCAAATAGCTCATTAAAATAAAGGATAAAAGTCGCCTTCCTTTTCTATTAAATTTTTTAGATGATTACTTTTTCAGAAACTGGCCTCAAGCCCGAATTATTACAGGCAGTAGATGCCCTCGGATTTATAAATCCCACTCCTATTCAAGCAGAATCAATCCCTGCATTATTAAATTTAAAACAAGACGTTATTGGATTTGCTGCCACCGGTACTGGTAAGACAGCGGCATTCAGTTTACCAATCATTCATTACATTGATAACAAAAACTCTAAAGTTCAGGCAATCATCCTTTGTCCTACAAGAGAGCTTTGTCTTCAGATTACGAATGATATCAAAGACTATACAAAATTTCTCCCATCCATCAATACTGTTGCTGTTTATGGTGGAGAAAGTATTGATAAACAAATTAAACTTCTAAGAAAAGGAGCCCATATTGTTGTAGGAACACCTGGTCGTGTTAGCGATATGCTTCGTAGAAAAATTTTAGACATAGAATCTGTTGACTGGGTTGTATTAGACGAAGCAGATGAGATGCTATCAATGGGTTTTCTAGAGGAAATGGAATTTATTCTAGAATTTACTCCGGAAAATAGAACTACGCTGATGTTTTCAGCTACCATGCCTAAAGAAATTGAACGCTTGGCCAAGAACTACATGCAAGAACCACTTCGTTTGAGTGTTCAAAAAGAAAATACAACAACAGCCAATGTTAGCCATGAATATTATGTTGTAAAGGCTAAAGATAAATACACTGCCCTTCGCAGGATAGCTGATATGAATCCAAATATCTATGCGATTGTTTTTTGCCGCACCAGAGAAGATTGTAAGCAAATAGCAGATAAATTTATCGAAGATGGTTACAATGCAGATGCTCTTCATGGTGATCTTTCTCAATCGCAGAGAGATCTCGTCATGCACCGATTCCGTACCAAACACTTACAAATGTTGATAGCAACGGATGTGGCTGCAAGGGGTATTGATGTCGACAATCTTACTCACGTTATCAACATGGAATTGCCAGATAATATAGAATCTTATATCCATAGAAGCGGTCGTACAGGAAGAGCAGGAAACACGGGTATATCTTTATCTATTTTACATATTAAAGAACTAAGACGTATCTCTTTTTTAGAGAAAAAAGTTGGTAAAAAAATCGAACGTAAAAATGTTCCAACTGGAAATGAAATTTGCGAAAGACAACTATTAAATTTGATTGATAAGGTACAAAATGTTGAAACTGACAATGAACAACTAAGTCACTTCATGCCGGGCATCGTTCAAAAATTAGAGTCCATGAGCAAAGAAGATTTGATTAAGAACTTTGTTGCACTGGAATTCAATCAACTTTTACAACATTACAAAGGTGCTGAAGATATCAATCCAGGTAATGATAAAGACGATAGAGGCTATAAAGTTGAAGGAAGAGATCGTGGTTCATACGATGAAAGATCTTCAAGAAGAGATGATCGTAGAGATGGAAGATCTGGCAGAGAAGAAGGAAGAGACAGTGGTGACAGAAGAAAATCCAGAGAAAGGGTGGCTTCTGAATCAGGATTTGTACGATTCT
>JBILRD010000122.1:0-6194 GCA_044372845.1 Saprospira sp.
TCAGTTTTAATCTACGAAATGGATAGTGAATGGAAGGAGAATAGTAAAAAAGTAAATTATTGGGTATTTCAAGGTAATCCTAAAATTTATAATATAATTGGTTCGATAAATGATAATAAGTTAACAACTTGGAGTGTTAAAGCACATGAAGATAAAATAAAAATTGGTGATAAAATTATACTTTGGGTTACGGGTAAAGAACAAGGATGCTATGCATTAGGCGAGGTAACTTCTGATGTATATGAGGGACTTGATGAAGAAGATAACTTTTATTATTATACAGAACAATCTAAAAATGAAATTTCAAAACGAGTAAAAATAAAGATTACAAATAACCTTTCTAAAAATCCTATTAAGAAAGATCAAATCGAAAATATTCCTGAGTTAAAAGAATTAAAAGTTGGAAATCAAGGAACAAACTTTTCAGCAACTGAAGAAGAATTTGAGACATTATTAGAATTAGCTAGAAAGCAAAACTCAAAAAAATATTGGCTTTATTCACCAGGTGAAAATGCTGAAATGTGGAATGAATTCTACGAACTAGGGATAATGGGTCTTGGTTGGGACGAATTGGGAGATCTTAATAATTATTCCTCAAAAGAAGAGCTAACAACTAAACTTCAAGAATTAGAAAATACAACTAATTCAAAGAAAAATGACTCAACAGCAAACTACGAATTCAAAGAGATAATGTCTGTAGGAGATATAATCATAACAAAGAGAGGTAGAGGTGAATTATTAGGTTATGGGATAGTTTCCTCAGATTATTACTATGATAAACAAAGATTAAACTATCAAAATTGTAGAAAAGTAGATTGGAAAAAGAAAGGTAAATGGAAAGCTGATCATAGCCTCGCTCTTAAAACTCTTACTGATATCACAAAATACCAAACTGAACATCCAGATTATGAAAAATATTATGAAAGGCTCATGGGTATTATGGAAGAATCAAATAACAAATTATTAGAACAGATGAACTTTCCCCTCAACACAATCCTATACGGACCTCCAGGTACAGGTAAAACATACCATACGGTTTTAAGAGCTGCCGAAATTATTGAGAATCGAAAAATTGATTCTTATGATGAAGCTTTAAAAATTTTCAAAGATAATCTACACAATAAAATTGAGTTTATAACCTTTCATCAGAATTATAGTTATGAAGATTTTATTCAAGGTTTAAGACCGGATACAGAGAATAGTAATCAATTAACTTTTGAAAGAAAAGATGGCGTTTTCAAAAGAATTGCAGACAAAGCTTTAGAAAATTTAAAACTTTCTAAAAAAGCACCAGAAGAGCTATCACTAGAGGCAAAATTTAACAAAGCGCTCGAATTATTTTTAGATAAAGTATTAGATAGTGAAGCTAACTTTAAGATTAACGACACCGCTTATATTTTTGAAGTTGAAGATGATGCTTTTAGATATACTGGCGAAAAGTGGACAAACCATGCAAATGGTTTACGAATGAAGTTTAGTGATTTAAAGGAGTTTTATAAAAACAATGTTAAAAGTCGAAAAGACATTAAAACTCTGACAAGTATTTCTGGACTTGCCAACCAACATGCAACGTATTATTATTTGGTTTATTCAGAAATATTAAAACTTTTACCTGAAAAAGCAGAAATAGCTCAGAAAGTGGATACCAGTAATTATGTTATAATTATTGATGAGATTAATAGGGCCAATATTTCGAGAGTTTTTGGAGAACTTATTACCCTTATTGAGCCAGATAAACGATTTGGTGGCACAATCCCTTTGCAAGTAAAACTTCCTTCTGGTGATTTATTTAGTGTACCTTCCAATTTGTATATTATTGGTACCATGAACACTGCAGATAAATCAATTGCTTTACTTGATATCGCTCTAAGAAGACGTTTTGAGTTTGAGTCAATGTATCCTTTGTATGAAATTAACGGCGCTGAAATTTACGATAAGGAGATTTTATTCAAAATAAATGAGCAAATTATAAAATCAAAAGGGCATGATTTTCAAATAGGACATGCTTACTTCATGGGAGAAAATATAGATTTAAAAGAGAGAATGAATAAAAAAGTAATCCCTCTCCTATTAGAGTATTTTATGAATGATGAAAAAGAAGTAAAGAATATCCTTTATAATGCTGGTCTTAAAATTGTAGACAACTCATGGCCATTAAAAATTGAAGGGAAGCGTGAATAATTTATTTGAATATCAAAATAAGGTTGCTGTCAATGGAAATTTTGATGGTTTGGAAAGTTTTTTGGATGAAATTTGGGCAAAACGAGAAAAAAATTCATTCTACGCTGAAAATTCAGATGATAAAATTGAAACACAACAATTCTTGCAATTTATTCACAAATCAAATGAATTAAAATCAAACAAATATATCGGAGTAATTCATTTTAATGGCAACAAAATAAATCTACTCCCCAAAATATTTTTCGACTCAAATAAAGAATATAACTCCGAAGAAGTAAATCAGATCCAAAACCATATTTTATGGTGGTTAAGTTATTGCCGAAAAATAAAATTCCCCAATTATCAGGCTTCACTCGGAAGTGTAAAAAGTGATTTTTTTGAAGTACTGATTTATTTATTCTCGAAATATACCAGAGAGTTATTAAGTAGTTCAATTTATCAGCAGTATGAGGAGATAAATAAAGAATTATCCTTCATGAAAGGAAGATTAAATATAAACGAATACATAAATGAAAATATAAGTAAAGGAAGATGGCATCATTTAAACTGCACTTATGATGCATTTTTATTTGATAACGAATTTAATAGAATCATCAAGTACGTAACAAATCTATTATTCAATAGTACTTCAAGTCAAGACAACAAAAAGAATCTAAGGGAAATATTGTTTATCCTGGACGAAGTTACTGACGAAAAAGCAAGCGCCGAACAATGCGAAAAAATAAAATTTAATCCAATGTTTGGTGAATTTGAAACAGTAAGAGATTATTGTAAATTATTCTTAACTAACTGTATTTCATTTGACTATAAAAATGATTTAAAACTATTTGCCTTTCTTCTTCCGATGGAGTATATCTTCGAGGATTTTATTTTCGGTTTTATCGAAAATGAAATTCCATCAGTAGTTGCAAAGGCGCAAAGGAGTGATATTTATCTTGATGAATCTAGAGCTTTTAATCTTAAACCAGACTTATTCCTAAAAACCGAATTCAAGTCTTTAATAGCTGATACTAAATATAAGATTGTTTACTCGGATGAAAAAGATCCTAAAAAAGGAATTTCTCAAAACGACCTTTATCAAATGCTTGCCTATGCAGTTCGTTTTGAAGTTGACGAAATAATTCTGTTTTATCCTGATACGATAAAGCACAATCAAGAGAATTCTGCTGAAATAATTATCAAAGACAGTCTGGCAAATAACAAGGAAATTTCCATTAAAGCCTTTCAACTGCCCATAATAAACAAGGAACTTTTAACACAAGAATTAAATACAGAAACAGACCTAAAAGAACTGTTTGAGCCAACAAAAATAGCGCTAGTAGAAAAAATTGAAAAAATAATGGCATAAATGGCCAAGTATGATTAGTCAGCTGCATATACTTACAGAAAAACCTTGGCTAGACACTTAAAATCCCCCACCTCATACCGCCTGTCACCATCAAAACCTCTCCAGTGATATAGCTCGACAAATCAGTAGCCAGGAACAAACAGGCATTGGCGATTTCTTCGGCCTGACCAAATCTTTGAAGGGTAATATTTGAAATATTATTTTACTAAATAACAAACTCAAGTCATTTTTATGGATAAAATATGGATACATTATAGATAAAACATATTTTTAATTTATTTTTATGGATAAAATACGGATACCATATGGATAAATTTACCAACAAACTCAATTTTGATTTTCAGACCAATCAAAAAATTCTCCAGCTGATCGCTCAGATCGATAGTTTTAAAGGGAAATGGAACATTATAGATAACAAGGAAAATCGTTATTTAAATGAATTGAAAAGGATTGCCACTATTGAAAGTATTGGCTCATCCACCAGAATTGAGGGTGCCACTCTTAGTGATAAAGAGGTACAAGAACTTTTAAATAATATAAAAATAACCAAATTTGAATCCCGAGACGAGCAGGAAGTTATAGGATATTATGAGGTTATAGAGATAATTTATGAGCATTATTCAGATATCAAAATTAGTGAAAGTTACATCAAACAATTACATCAACTATTACTAAAACATAGTAAAAAAGATGAGAGGCACAGAGGCAATTATAAAAATTTATCGAACAAGGTAGTTGCGAATTATCCCAGTGGGGAACAGAAAATAATATTTTCGACTACTGAACCCTCATTGGTTAGTTTTGAGATGCTCGAACTCATAGAATGGACAAATGAACAGCAGGAAAAGAATCAAATACATCAATTATTACTAATTGGAAATTTTATATATGATTTTTTAAGCATACATCCTTTTCAGGATGGCAACGGAAGACTTTCTCGTTTATTAACAACGCTTTTGTTATTACAAAATGAATATGCTTTTATCCAGTATATCTCCTTTGAAAATCATATTGAACAAAATAAAAAGGAGTATTATGAAACCCTGATGTCAGGTCAAAAAAACAGGGGAAACAAAAACGAAAAAATAGATAACTGGCTTATTTTCTTTTTAGAAAGTTTGAAAAAATTAACCTATAAACTGGACTTGAAATATATTGAGTTTAAATCAAAAGGCGCTTATCTAAATGATCGTCAAAAAAGAATAAAAGATTTTATCTTGCAACATCAACCTCTCAAAGTTAGTGATATAGCAAAACAGTTTACAGATATTCAGTTAAGCACTTTAAAAAAAGATCTGCAATACTTAAGAGATGAACAGGTATTGAGGATGATAGGAAAAGGCAAGGGTAGCTTTTACCTGATTATAGGTAAAAGTTAACTTATACTTGAATAGATTCATGGTCAACTCAGTAAACTCTTCCACCTACCTCATTCCCCCAGTCACCATCAATACCTCACCCGTAATATAACTCGACAAGTCTGAAGCCAGGAAAAGACAGGCATTGGCAATCTCTTCCGCTTGGCCGAATCTTTGCAAAGCGGTGTTGGAAATCATTGTTTCTTTTGTATTATTCAAATGTTTTCAAAAAATATCATTAACAAATTGATGCATCAAATTCCATAATAATATTTCTATCTATAGGGGTAGCCTGACCATCTTCATCAACCCTTACAAATACCAAACTTGTACTGCAAACAATAACTTCATCTCCACTGTATAAATTTAGTCTTCTTGCCTCCAGAAGAATGGTAATACTTGTTTTTCCTACCTTATTGACATTGCCATAAATTCTCAAGTGATTTCCACTTTTAACTGGTTTATTGAAGATAAGTTCTCCAATTTTTATTGTGACCATGTAAGGCGTTTTACAGTATTCTGTAGCCAGGGATGCACCTGCCTCATCCAGCCAAGCCATGAGTATTCCTCCAAAGAGATTTCCATGAATACCAATGTCTTTTGTCATTACAATTTTTTTACTGATGAGTTGCATATAGTTTTTATAATTTTAATAAAAAAAAGCCTTGCGGGTTAGGCAAGGCTTTTGAAAAATTGTTGAATATATCTCAATACAGATCACAACAAAAATGACAATAGCGTTGCCCGTCGTATTTTCATACAACAAGTACAACACATCATCATATTGTTAAAATTTGCAGTCATTCGTCTTTTAGCTGTTTTTTAATTCGGATGCAAACCTATGACGGTTTTTAAAATTTGCAAAGCTTTTTGAAAAAAATCAATGTTAATTTTTTGTAAAGTGGTTAAAAACTGGTCTTGTTTTTTAGAAGATTAATATTTTAATTATTTGTAATGTATTGAATTTCATTTGCTTTTAGGTGCAGGTAAATGCCTAAAGGGTGAGTGTTCCTCGTTTTATTTTATTCCGAAACGGCTATTTTTATAATCAATTATTACAATCTTGTTTAAGAAATAGGCGTTCCCAGTAATTCCCCAAATATTTTGCTGTTTAAAGAAATCTGCGATCATTGGGTTTTTAATATAATAAACATTAGAGGATGCTAAAGTAATATTGCCAAATTGCACATCAGCGTTTATCTTTTGACCATATACCGTTAAGTTATCTCCCCAGCTATTCGCACTTAACGAATCAACAATGTTATTAACAGATATTTGATTTGCATTCTCCTCGGATGTAATTAGAG
>JBILRD010000123.1:0-6166 GCA_044372845.1 Saprospira sp.
AAGAGTTATTCATTGTGGGTTGATACCCAGATCTCACAGATCGATCTTTGTAATCAATGAATTGCCCGATTTACAGGCCAGAATACAGGTTTCCTTATTTAATATACTTCAGGAAGGCGATATTCAGATCAGAGGATTCAAGTTGAGATTGCCCTTGGATGTTCAATTTGTCTTTACCGCAAACCCTGAGGATTATACCAACAGAGGTAGTATCATAACTCCTTTGAAGGATAGAATCGAGAGTCAGATTTTAACACATTATCCTACTACTATTGAAATTTCCAGAAAAATAACAGAGCAGGAAGCAAGGCTCAATAAAGATCTAGCTTCAAAAATACATATCTCGGAATTGCTTAAAAATATCCTCGAGGGTATTGCCTTTGTGGCAAGAGAAAGTGAATTTGTAGATCCAAAAAGTGGCGTATCCGCTCGTTTGACGATCTCTGCTTATGAGAATTTAGTCAGTACTGCCGAGCGAAGAATGCTGCTTAACAATGAAGAGAAAACAGCTGTCAGATTGTCTGATTTTTGGGGAGTAATTCCAGCAATAACGGGGAAAATTGAGTTGGTTTATGAGGGAGAACAAGAAGGACCATACAATATAGCCCTCAGACTAATTGGAAAATCTGTAATGGATAGATTTTTAGAAATATTTCCAGATCCCCAGAAAAAGAGAAAAGCAAAAGAGAAAGAAATGGATCCTTATCAGCCTATTCTTAACTGGTTTTCTAATGGAAATGTGCTTCAGATTTTAAATGATTCAAATAATGCCGAATATAAAAAAGCACTGGATACTGTTGATGGATTAGATGCTATTGTAAATAGTTATGTCAACTACAGGGTAATAGAAGAAAAATATTTACACATGGAACTGGTTTTGCATGCTCTTGCTGAAACAGAGTTGATTAGTAAGGATTTTGTCAACTCAAGAATTGAATTCAAAGACCCATTACATGACGCTTTAGATGATATATTTGACTGATAATAATCATCTTTGGGGATAAATTTGAAACTTAATTTTTTATTGTAATGTTTTAAAATCAAATCAGCAGATTATTTAATATATCATTCTTTGAAATTGCCAAAAAAATAACTTAGTTTTATATAAATCTGATTTAGAATTTTGGCTTAAGTTCTTTATTAAATTAAATTATCCTTAATGTTCGAATACGACGAAAACGCAGATGAATTGAATGTCTCAGATTTAGTTCATCAATATGAATCTCTTCTCTCAGAAGGTAAATCTATTTATTTTGAAAGTGATAACTTTCAGGATTTGATAGATTACTATGAAGAACAGTTCGATTACAATAAGGCTTTACAGGTTGTCAATTACGCCTTGGTTCATTATTCTTTTTCTGCAGTTTTTCATATACGTAAAGCTCAGTTGTTGTTGGAGGAAGACAGTATTGATGAGGCTAATGATGCCTTGAAAATTGCAAAATTATACGAGCCCAATAATATTGATGTTTATTTGACCGAAGTTGAAATTTTACATCAATCAGAAAAATACGAAGAGTCACTGGATTTATTGGAGCGTGCTATAGAATTCTCTGATAAGGAGGATTTGGAAGATATTTACCTACTGCAAGCTTCTGTTTTTGAAAGTATGGATGATTATCATTCAGCTTTTAATTCATTGGTAAAAGTTGTAAAGATAAATCCTTTTAATGAATTGGCATTCAGCAGGCTTTGGATGTGTATGGAATTAACGGAAGCGTACGAAAGAGGAGTAAGTGTAAATTTAGAAATTATAGATGAGTCTCCTTATTCATATTGGGCTTGGTATAATTTAGGCCATGCTTACACACATTTGGGCAATGACGATAAAGCCTTTGAAGCCTATGATTATGCGATTGTTATCAATGAAAGTTTTGAATTTGCCTACAGAGATGCTATCGCTTGTTTGTTTAGGCTTGAAAAATTTGAATTTGCCAAACAATATATAGAGGACTACAAAAAGCAATTTGATTTAGATACTGAGGTTTTGGTTTGGGAGGGGGAGTGTTATGAATACTCCGGCAATTATGAAAAGGCTAGAGGTTATTATGCGGATGCTTTGAAATTAGACTCCCTTGATGGGCGAGTTTTGTACAGAATAGGTGTTACTTATGCCAATCAGGAAAATTGGCTACTTGCTCAAAATGCTTTTGAACAGGCTTATCGAATCAATAACAATAGTGAAGAATTTTGCATTGCTTTGGCTGAAGTATACCACCAAAGCAATCAAGTTAAGCTTGCTGAAGTCTTTTTTAAGAAAGCAATTGAGCTGGCTCCAGAAGAAGATGTGGCTTGGCTAAGCTATTTGGAGTTTCTCATTAGGCAAAAGGATTTTGACACTGCAATAGATCTTTTGCCTGAGGCAAAGAAGTTTTGTGGGGATATTTTATTGGACTTATTTGAAGTCGTAATTTTAATTCTATCCGGAAAAAGACAGCTTGGTCTCATCAATCTTATGTTATTGATGGAAGACAAAATAGAAATTGATAGAATTTTTGAAATAGCTCCGGAACTAAAAATTGATCCTGAGGTGAATGCTCTCATCAGCAGTTTTAATAATTAGTTCTTTTTTTACAAATCTTAGTTCTGCAATGATTATTTTGCGGAACTTTTTTTTATTAAACCATAACCTGATGAACCATATTAAATCTTGCTTAATACTATTCTTTCTAATATTATTAAACCTTTCTGTAAAGGCTCAATTAAGTATTGAGCTTAGCTCTAAAACCAAAACCTCCAAAGAGTTTCAATATCTTCTTCTGACGAACGAGGAGGTTAATAAAAATGATGTAATCAACGAATCAATTGTTGATCTGGTTCAACCGATGTTAGTCGATTCTATGATTAGCAAGAAAAAACAACATCACAAATTAGGTCCACTCGGTTGGTTTATCCATACATTCGGTAATTTTAACTGGAGAGCCATGACAATGGTTAAAGAAAAATTTGTCGGTAAAATGGTAAGACATTCCAGAAGCGGGGAGGAGCAATACACCGAATATGATGTAAATTTTGATTTACATTTTCATTTGAAAAAATATCTATGGCGCGTATTTGAAGCTTATGACCGTCAAGCAACAATTAAGAGGCAGGATGTTCGTCGTTCTCATAGAACTGATTATACAACTATTCCTTTTGTTAGAGATACCAACAATCTTGATATCAAAGATTATCGATTGCACTGCGAACTTACTCCACCGAGAGCATTCAGACCACAGCTGAATTATTTGTTTTACCCAACTATTCCTGGTGGTGGCGATGTTAAAGATCATCCAAATTTCGAATCTGAAAATATAGCAGTTGGTTTTTACGGTGTTTTTTGCCTCGATTGCAATCATTCCTGCCATCCTGAATTACATCCCTATGAGTGGATGTGGTGGTTAAAAGCTGTAAAAGATGATAAAAGCAATCAGAAAATCTGGAACCTTGGGCTTTTTCATGAATCCAGTAACAGGATGAAAAACTGGAGTGTCAATCCAATGAAGGGGATGATTAAAATTCCCTTTGCCTTCCAATTGGATGCCAATCAAAAAAGTATTGAAATCAAACATTTGGTTATGAATGAGTTTGTTGAAGAAGGCTTGAAAGATTTTAAAATCCCCTCGAGCTTCTTCAAGAATAACTCAAAATCTCAGATCATAACCGTTACTGATAATTCTCAAAAATTAGCAGATATTGAGATTATTCATTCACAACCCATCAAAACCAACGGATTAAAATATTGGATGTCAGAAATAAATTACGATCCGGAGTTAAAAGTCATTAGTGGCTATCTAAATATGGCTGTAGCTGTCAAAGATCTTTATACAACTCAGCTGATCTTCAATAACTAACTGACAATAAGTTTATTGGACCCAGTTTTCCTTGTCCAAATTTCTGAATTGAACAGCCAGGGCTATATGATCTGATTCTATTCTTTCAGATGAAGCCAAATCGGCAATTGTTCTGGCAACTTTTAGAATTCGGTCATAAGCTCTGGCAGAAAGTTGATGAAAAGTCATCGCTCTTTTTAATAAGGCCGTTCCTAGTTTATCCAATTGACAATATTCCTGAATGAGCTTTGTCGTCATTTGAGAATTGCAATGAATATCTGGATAATCCTTAAATCTCTCTGATTGAATATCACGGGCCTTCAATACTCTTTCCCGAACTTTTTCACTGCTTTCATTGACAATATGACCTGAAGACATGGTGTCAAAATTAACTGGTTCTACCTCAACATGAAGATCAATTCGGTCCAACAAAGGGCCAGAAATTTTATTCAGATATTTTTGAACCACAGGCGGCGAACAGACGCAATCTTTTTCAGGATGCGTGTAATAGCCACAGGGGCAAGGATTCATAGAGGCTACCAACATGAAATTAGCTGGATACTCCACAGTGAATCGTGAGCGGGAAATACACATATTTCTGGTTTCCATAGGTTGTCTCAAAACTTCCAGTACCGCCCTTTTAAATTCGGGTAACTCATCCAAAAACAGAACACCATTGTGCGCCAGTGAAATTTCTCCCGGTTTCGGTTGTACTCCTCCGCCAACCAGAGCCACATCACTGATGGTATGATGTGGTGATCGGAAAGGCCTTTCTGATACCAGTGAGGATTGTTCCGGTAAAAGTCCAACAACAGAATGGATTTTTGTGGTTTCCAATGCCTCTTTCAACGATAAAGGTGGTAAAATAGTTGGCATTCTCTTGGCCAGCATGGTTTTTCCTGCTCCGGGAGGACCAATCAGAATAACATTATGACCACCAGCTGCCGCAATTTCCAAAGCTTTTTTTACGGATTCCTGACCTTTAACATCTGCAAAATCAACGGTTAAATGTTGTATGTTGTAGTTAAATTCTTCACGAGTGTCAACTGTAGTAGCTTTTAGCTTAATTTTATCATTGAAAAAATCAATAACTTCCGAGATGTTTTCAACGCCATAGACAATCAAGTCATTGACAATAGCGGCTTCTCTGGCATTTTGTTTTGGAAGAATAAATCCTTTAAAACCTTCTTTTCTGGCTTGAATAGCTATGGGCAATGCTCCTTGAATTGGTCTCAAAGAACCGTCCAGGGAAAGTTCCCCCATCATTATATAATCAGATAGCATCTCCGGATTGATTTGATCAGTTGCAGCCATGATTCCCATAGCCAATGGTAAATCATAATTAGAACCTTCTTTTTTAATATCAGCAGGAGCCATGTTGATGACAATCTTAATTCTTGGAATTCTAAATGCTGCTGCCTTCAGAGCGCTTTCAATTCTCCAATATCCTTCTTTCACCGCATTATCCGGCAGGCCAACCAAAGAGTAGCCGGGTTTGCCATTTGGCCCCAAAGGACCACCGCTATCTACCTCTATTGTAACAGTTTGTGCATCGATTCCATAAACGGCACTTGCAAAAGCCTTCACTAACATAATTTTCTGTTTTGAGTGTTGTCATAGTTTTACAAATATATTTCGCTTCTTTGAGAAATGCCAGTCGATATGATTTTTAGAAATCTACTTACAAGTCAAAAATTAAAAACATATTGTTATAAAACATTGATAAATAAGTTATTATAAGATTTTAAAATATTTTATTTTTTTTAACATTTCATTTTGCTTTTTTAATCTTTAAGCGCAATTTTTAAATAATAATGGTAACTTTGTCTCGAATTTTTCACCAAATGCATTTCGATATGAAAAAACTTAGTTTTCTAGCCCTTTTATTTTTGCCAACAATAGCTTTGTTTGCACAGAATAATATGGGATTCCATTCTGATAATTACTCAGGAGTTTATTCTTTAAATTTTAATCCGGCAGAAATAGTTGACAGTCGATACAGATTTCATATGAATATCTTTTCTATGAATATGACAGCAAGTAACAATTATATCGGAATCAAAAGATCAGCACTTTTTGAGAACAGGGATACAGCTTTTGCTGATCCTAATTTTAATGATAATTATCTCGTTGAACGCTTAAATGGCAAAAATAAAGCTGTTTATCAAAATCTTGAAATTGGCTATCTACCTTCTTTCATGTTTACTTTTGGCAAGAAATTGCAGAGAGCAGTTGCTTTCAACATGAGAACCCGTACCAATGTCAATGTTAACGGGGTGGCCGAGGCTACTGCAAGACAGTCCTACAACGAACAATCCATTGTTGAATTGTACAATGTTGGTATTCAAAATAAA
>JBILRD010000265.1:0-3858 GCA_044372845.1 Saprospira sp.
ATTCTCCTGCTCATATTCAGCAATGTCTTTATGACTTTTGCATGGTATGGGCATCTAAAATTTAGAGAATTCAAATGGTTTGAAGCTTTACCCTTATTTGGAATAATCTTGTTTAGCTGGGGAATTGCACTTTTCGAGTATTGTTTTATGATTCCAGCCAATAAAATTGGTTTCAAAGCTAATGGTGGTCCTTTTTCACTGATCGAACTAAAGGTATTACAAGAAGTTATCACGCTTGTTGTATTTATGGCTTTTACCCTGCTATTTTTTAAAACGGAATCTTTTAAATGGAATCATCTGATTGGATTTGTATTTTTGATTCTGGCAGTCTATTTTGTTTTTAAGAAATAAATTATTCCTCCTCGTCTTTTTTATATCCAATTTTTCTGAAAGTATTGTGCAGTCGCATATTACTTAATCCCTCCTCATATTCAGCTTTTAGCAGTCTGAAAACCTCATCAAAAAACAATTGATAATCCTCTACTCTACTGTTTTTGATAATAAAAATTTTACCTTCTTCGCCATATCTTACTTTGTGAGTTCCTTCTTTGTCAATGGAAAGATCAATGGGTAGTAAAATGGTAAAATGTGGATAAGGAAATACTTTGGGTAGTTCAAACAAGGTTAATCCTATACCAAATTCAAAAAATCCGTCTTCTCTCAAAGCCATTATTAGATCATCAAATCCTGCAATTTTATCAGGTGTTCCATAAGCATCAACATTATGCAAACTGATTGCTGAAATTGGTATGGAATAATAATTCATGATGTTATCCCAAATTTCTTTGGCAAAGCTTTTACAATCAGTTTCGTACTGATTAAAAAGTTGTCTGGCTGAGGTAAACGCGTTACAAAGCTCTTCGTATTTTGACATAAATAAAATATAAATAATTTATACCCTATTAACGTAGCGAAATATTGCATCAGCAAAGTCGATAGCAGCTTTTTCATTTTTTCTGAGCCATAATTCAGGTTCAATCAATTCCAACTCGGAAAGCAAGGGTTGGTCATTTTTATCCCAGATCACATCCACTCTGGCATACACCGGTAAAATATCCAATTTAGAGAGAATATCCTCAGCATAAGTAATTTCTTCCAAAGTTGCATGATAAGGATGTACTGTACCGCCAAAATCATCTTGAACTCTGAAATCTCCGGCTTTGGCAGTTTTTAAAATAGAATGGCTGAATTTACCATCAAACAGCATGAGTGAAGCCTCTCCTTTTTCAAGAATACCATGTTGAAATTCCTGTAAAAGCATTGATTTTGAATGAATTAAATTTCTGTAGATTGCTTCAAAATTTTCTGTTTCTGAACGCTTGAATCTGAAAGTATCTCTGGCCGCTCCTGATATCGCTGGTTTAAGAATCAATTCTTCCCAGCCTGATTTAAAAACTAATTCTTTTAATGATCTTGAATCACCTATTTCCATAAAAATGGTAGCAGGTATTTCGATTCCTTTCTCTGATAATTCCTTCAAATAATGTTTATCAGCATTCCATTTCACTAATTCAAGAGGATTGATAAAGGAAGTCAATTCTGATGTTTTAGACAACCAGTTATTAAATTCATCAAACCTGTCAAAATAATCCCAGGTTGTTCTGAATATCGCATAATCTGTACTCTGCCAATTATAATCAGGATTATCCCAAAAAGTTCTGTTCACTGTTAATCCCTTGCTCTCAAGTGCTGACTTAAGTAATTCATCCTCAGTTAATATGTTTTGAACATATGAATTTAATTGAACAGGTTTATGATATCTTCTGTCCGTCAATAAAGTTATATCAAAAGTTTTCATGGAATAATTTAGCATTACAAAAACAACTCTGCTATGATAGAATCACTGATAATTTTTCCTTGATTGCTCAAAGTACAAATTTCTACTTTCTTTATTATCAACTCATTTTCTGACAAGCTGTCTATTTTATCAAAAAAATTGTTTGGAATAATTTGTCCCCATTTCTGATTGATCAAATTCAAATCAATCCCAAATTTTGTTCGCAATCCAGTCATGATATACTCATTAAACTGTTCTTTTTCACTAAGTTCTTCCATTTCAAAAAGAGGTTGGTTACTTTCATAACCTTCTATATATTTTGCATTACTGGCAATATTCCATTGTCTGCTTATACCATTAAAAGAATGGGCTGACGGGCCGATTCCCAAATATTTTTTGCCTAGCCAATAGGAAGTATTGTGTTTTGAGTAATGAGGAGGAATACAAAAATTTGAAATTTCATAATGCTCATAACCTTTTGAGGAGGTGGATTCAACTAGGATCTCAAATTGTCGGGCACTATGGTCCTCTTCAACAGGAACTGTTTTCTTTTTTTCAATCAAATGTTCCAAGGCTGTCTTGGGTTCTACAGTAAGCGCATAGGAAGACAGGTGTGGAATCCCAAAATCAAAAATTGTATTTAGATTGTACATCCATTGTTCGTCATTCATGGTTGGAGTTCCATAGATTAGATCGACACTTAGATTGTTAAATCCCACCTTGAGTGCATTTTCAATACAAAAAAAGGCTTCTTTAGACTGATGCGCTCTATTCATATATTGCAGATCCGCCTCATGAAAAGATTGAATTCCAATACTAAAACGGTTAATCGGGGTGTAATCTTTTAGATTTTTTAATTTTTCTAAATTTAAATCATCCGGATTGGCTTCCAGAGTAACTTCTAAATCTCTTGAAAGTGAATAGTTTTTTTGAACGATGTCCCAAATTTCCATCAAATCTCCCGTGTCAAGAATTGAAGGAGTTCCCCCACCAAAATAAACGGTTTCAACAATCTCATTGTCAAGATATCTAGATCTTAGTTCCAGTTCTTTTTTGATGGTATCCAGCATTGGTTTTTTCAATTTCAAAGAGGTTGAAAAATGAAAATTACAATAATGGCATGCTTTTTTACAAAATGGAATATGGATATAAATTCCAGACATAATTATTTATTGATGTAATGATTCCAAAGATCGTTTTCCAATGTTTCAGAATCAATAAAATACTTTTGATCGATTGCTGGAGCCTTGATTCCGTTTTCGAGATATTTAGTTTTACTCTGAATAATAAATGCCTCATCCCAAAGACCAGCGGTTAAAAAACTGTCCAGTAATTCTTTTCCACCCTCAATTAAAACAGATGAAATTCTGATTTTCTGCAAATATTCCATCATCGAATTTAGAAGCAAATCTTTTTCGAAAGGTAATTTCACGTACTCGACATTTTTCAAATCAGAGCTACAATCCTTTTCAGTAAACACAATTGTCCTCAAACTTCCATCAAAAAGATTCAATGTTTTGGGCAGTTTCAAATCTTTATCCAACACCAATCTCAAAGGTTGTTGGCCAAAATATAATCTATTGTTCAACTGAGGATTATCAATCATCGCAGTAGTTGTTCCAACCAATATAGCCGATTCTTCAGAACGCATTTTGTGAACTTTCCTTTGACTGAATGCACCAGAGATAGCAATGTTTTCCCCATTACGACCCATAAATCCATCAGCAGAAACAGCATATTTCAAAACAATGAAGGGTCGATTTTTTCTGACATTGGTAAAAAAACGTCGATTAAGTTTTTCAACCTCTTGTTCCAAAACTCCTACTATCACTTCAACACCCGCTTCTCTGAGTTTTTGAATACTTTTTCCTGCTACTTCATAATAAGGATCGGAGCATCCAATTACAACTTTTGGAATTTTATGATTTAAAATCAAATCCACGCAAGGTGGCGTTTTTCCAAAATGAAAACATGGTTCCAAGCTTACATAGATTGTGGAATCAACGAGGAGCGTTTTGTCTTTGACAGATGCTATGGCATTCACCTCTGCATGGGCTTCTCCATATTTTTGATGCCAACCC
>JBILRD010000279.1:0-3752 GCA_044372845.1 Saprospira sp.
ATCTACCGGTGAAGGTCGATTTGGCGGTTGGTTGGAAAATCTTCAGGACTGGAATCTTTCCCGTTCCCGCTTTTGGGGTATTCCGCTTCCAATCTGGAGAACAGCAGATGGTTCCGAAGAACTTTGTATCGACAGCATCGAACACCTTTACAATGAAATTGAGAAATCTATAGCTGCTGGCTTCATAAAGGAAAATCCATTTGCCGGTTTCACTCCAAATGATTTTTCAAAAGACAATTATAACAAGATTGATTTACACAAACATATCGTTGATAAAATCATCCTCTGCTCCGCAAGCGGCAAAGCAATGCGACGTGAATCTGACCTGATTGACGTTTGGTTTGATTCCGGAGCCATGCCTTTTGCTCAGATGCACTATCCTTTTGAAAACAAGGAATTGATCGACAACGCACTGAATGGCAAGGGTGGCGAAGTAGCTTTCCCTGCTGACTTTATTGCTGAGGGTGTGGACCAGACGCGTGGTTGGTTTTACACCTTACATGCCATTTCGGTGATGTGTTTTGATTCCATTTCCTATAAAAATGTTGTTTCAAATGGATTGGTGCTGGACAAAAACGGTCAAAAAATGTCCAAACGTTTAGGCAATGCCGTTGATCCTTTCGAAACCATCAAAACTTACGGAGCTGATGCCACTCGCTGGTATATGCTTACCAATTCACAACCCTGGGATAATCTGAAGTTTGACCTGGCAGGAGTGGATGAGGTACGCCGTAAATTATTCGGGACGCTTTACAATACTTATATTTTCTTTGCAACCTATGCAAATATTGACGAATTCAATGGTTCGAGTATCAAGGATTTTGATTTCAATGGCGAAGTACCGTTGAAAGACAGACCGGAAATTGACCGTTGGATCATCTCTTTGTTGAATACGCTGGTGAAGGAAGTGAATGCCGACTATGCCGACTATGAGCCTACACAAGCCGGCAGAAAAATTGAGGAGTTTGTCGATAGTCACCTGAGTAACTGGTATGTCAGACTTTGTCGCAGAAGATTCTGGAAAGGTGGTCAGGACGAAGATAAACTGGCGGCTTATCAGACACTGTACCATTGTTTGACGACCTTGTCCAAGCTAATGGCTCCGATTGCTCCGTTTTTCAGTGATTTTCTATATCGCAATCTGAATGAGGCTACCAAAATGGAAGCCCATGATTCAGTACATTTGTCCCTCTTCCCAAAGGCTGATGAAAATGCTATTGACAAATTGCTCGAGGAAAGAATGGATTATGCACAGAGAATTTCCTCCATGGTACATTCCCTGCGCAGAGGTCAAAAACTGAGAGTCAGACAACCGCTACAAAAAGTACTTTTGCCAATATTGGATGAACGCTTTGAAGCTCAGGTAGAATCTGTCAAAGATTTGATTCTCTCTGAGGTCAATGTCAAGGAACTCGAATACGTCAAAGACACTTCCGGAATCATCAAAAAAGGGATCAAACCTAATTTCAAAACCCTTGGTAAAAAACTAGGCCCACTGATGAAGGCTGCCAAGGATAGAATTGAATCTATGACTCAGGAAGAGATTGCAATATTGGAAAAAACGAACAGGTTTGCCTTTATCGCTGAGGGAGAAAATGTTGAAATTTCCTTGGAAGAGGTTGTCATCAGTTCCGAAGACCTTGAAGGATGGTTAGTGATGAATGATGGCAATCTGACGGTAGCCTTGGATGTCAGTATATCTGACGATTTGAGGGCTGAAGGTATTGCCCGCGAACTGGTAAACAGGATTCAGAATATCAGAAAAGAACTGAATTTTGAAGTGACAGACAGAATTTCTTTGAAAGTTCAAAACAGTGATTATATCAAAGAAGCCATCGATAAATTTGGCTCTTATATCTGCAATGAAGTACTGGCAACTGAGCTTAAACTTGAAAATAGTTTGTCAAATTCTCAGGAAGTTGAACTGGAAGAGAATCAATTTGTTAAACTATTTGTAGAAAAAAATTAGTACAAGATTTTTGAAATTTTAAGTTTTTAACCATAGAATCTCTGTAGTTATATTTTAACCACAGAGTACACAAAGTAGACACAGAGTTACACAGAGAATTAACCCTTTATGGCCCTCTGCGAAATACTCTGTCTGCGGTAAATTTTTATAAACTATATGTACAAAGTAAACATATTGTTTTACGGTAAATAAAACCTTTGTGGTTCTCTGCGGTATTATTTTAACCACAGAGTACACAAAGTAGACACAGAGTTACACAAAGAATTAACCCTTTGTGGCCCTCTGCGAAATACTCTGTGATCTCTGCGGTAAAATTTTATCAACTATATGTACAAAGTAAACATATTGTTTTACAGAGAATAAATCTTTGTGGTTCTCTGCATAAAACGCTGTAATCTCTGTGGTAAAATAAATAAATCTGGATATAATATTATTGAAAATGAATAATGAACTAAATGAACTTTCCTACAAAATAATTGGATTAGCGATAGATGTTCATGGGACACTAGGTCCCGGTTTATTGGAAAGTGCATATCAGGAATGTTTATTTTATAAAATTATAAAAGAAGGTTATAACGCTGAAAAAGAAAAACCGATGCCTTTAATTTATGAAGATGTAAAATTAGATTGTGGGTATAGAATTGATATTTTGGTAGAAAACAAACTTGTATTGGAAATTAAAAAGCGTAGAAGCTATAAATGATATTCATTTAGCACAAATTCTTACATATCAAAAACTTGGAAATTATAAATTAGGACTATTAATAAATTTTAACGTATTAAAACTTACTGAAGGAATAAAAAGAGTAATCAATAGCAGATAATAAATTGTACTTGCAGAAAAGACTCTTTGGTCTTTTGGTGATGTTTTAACCACAGAGTACACATTCCGAAGGCTTTCGGAATTGTGATCCTCTGCGAAAAACTCTGAGACCTCTGCGGTAAAATAAACTTGGCAATTAAAATAATAATCAAAAAAAACCTCTGTGGTTCTCTGTGTAAAACTCTGTGACCTCTGTGGTAAAATAAACTTAGTACTTAAAATAATAAACTATAAAAAACTTCTGTGGTACTCTGTGTAAAACTCTGTGACCTCTGTGGTAAAATAAACTTGATACTTAAAATAATAAACTATAAAACCTCTTTGGTAAATAAAATAAATTAAAATATTTTGTCAAATACTGAATCATAAAATGAAAGTAACAGACCATTTCAAAAACGCGGAAAACAAAACGCTTATTTCTTTTGAAATTCTTCCTCCTTTGAAAGGTGGCGGGATTAAAAGTATTTTCGAGACCCTGGATCCTTTGATGGAGTTTCAACCACCATTTATCGATGTAACCTACCATCGACAGGAGTTTATTTATCAGCGACAAGAACATGGCTATTACGAAAAGACTGCCGTTCGTAAACGTCCGGGTACCGTAGGTATCTGTGCCGCCATTATGAACAGATACAAAGTGGATGCAGTCCCACATCTTATTTGCGGCGGATTTACCGTTGAAGAAACAGAGAATGCCCTCATTGACCTGATGTTTTTAGGCATTGATAATGTATTAGTGCTTAGAGGCGACTCCCAAAAATTTGAAGAAAAATTTGAACCGGAACCAGGAGGACATGCCTTTGCATTGGATCTGGTCAAGCAGGTCAACGCTATGAATGAAGGGAAATACCTCGATTCAACGATTATGGACGCAGAACCATCTTCTTTCTGTATCGGAGTTGCAGGTTATCCCGAAAAGCATTTTGAAGCACCAAACCTTGCCAGTGATATTTATTTTCT
>JBILRD010000127.1:0-6062 GCA_044372845.1 Saprospira sp.
GAAGCTGGTAGTATTTTTGCTGATTTGTGCTTGGCAGGGCTTGATAATGGCAATCAGTTTAGTACAGATTTCATACAAAGTATTGATAAATTATTTGCAGAAAATAAAAATTTACAATTAAAAGAATCTAGTAAAAGCAACCTGCTTAGAGATTGCATCACAGAACTTCAAATAAGCAGAAGATTTGACGACCAACAGGGAATTGGAAAATTTAGCAAATCTGTTATTGTTGGAAATAAAATTGAGATAAATGATTACAAATCTGCCGATTCAAAACAATTCGTAAAAATTATTTCAGAATCAAATATCAAACTGGAAAATGATCCAGATTTTTTGGGTTTAATTAGTAAAATAAGCGACTATATTCAGGAAGCTGACATTGAAAAATCAATTGACAAGCTGAATAATTTCAAAGTTTTATGCGCAACAAGAGAGGGTAAGTTTGGAATGAACAGAATCAATCAGTTGATTGAACAAATGCTCGGAGTCAAAAAAGGCAGATCAGAATTTTATCATAAACAACCCATTCTGATTACTGAGAACAATCCTGAACTTGAGATTTTCAACGGTGATATCGGTATTATCATTGAAGAAAAAGACAGCAATGACAACAAAAAGTTTATTGCTTATTTTATTGTCAATCAAAAGTTGAAAAAGGTAGCGACCATGTACCTGAATAATTATGAAACGGCATTTGCTATGACCATTCACAAAAGCCAGGGCTCTGAATATAATAGTGTATTTGTTTTACTGCCATCCGATCCAAATCACCCGCTTATGACCAGAGAATTATTGTACACCGCTGTGACCCGTGCAAAAGTGGCGTGCTATGTCTATGGCACAGAAGAAACAATAAACAATACTATTGAAAAACGGGTCAAAAGGGTATCAGGAATTACTTCCAGAATTATAACTACAGAATAAGAATAAAATGCCCATAAATATTTATTGTTCAAATAATTACAATTTGCTCACTGATAAGTTATCTAAGATTTATCACAATGAACAACTCTCTGTTTTCAGAACTGAATATATTTTTTATCAGGCTAAATCTGTTATAGATAGACTTCCAATCGATCTCGCTCTAATAAATGGATTCTTTGGAGGTGCAAGTTTTCAACCTTTTTTCAAAATTGAAGAAATAATACTGAATCAAATAGGCGAAAAACCTTTTTCAGGTATCAGTGAAATTGAGTTAAAATGGAAATTTTTTCTGACTTTGGATTTAGTAGAATTCAAAAAGAAAGCCCCTGCTGTTGCTGCGTACTATGAATCAGACGATATCAAAAGAATGATGTTTGCTGTCAAGATGCAACAGTTATTTACCGATTATCTGGAATTCAGACCAGAAATGCTTAAAATATGGGAGGAAGGTGTATTCATTCATCCTGATGAGAACATTCAATGGCAGGCACTACTTTGGCAATTAACCGTGAAGAATCATCCAGACTTTGCCACAAAAGTAAATGACATTTATAGTTTTATGACATTATTGAATAATAATGAAAGTAAACAAAAGTTAAAAAATGAAATTCCAAGAATTTTCTTTTTTGGCATTTCAAATTTGTCAGAAAGGAGCATTGAAATCATTCATAAACTTTCGGAAATTATTGATATTCAATTGTTTTTATTTACCGCTATCAATGAAAATAATTTAGAAAATAATCTCATACGATATCTTGGAAACCCAGCCAAAGAAACTTTAGAATTATTACAAGCCAGATTTGATAAAAATGTTTTCGAATTTATTTTCAACTCCAACGAACATCACAAAACCAATCTAAGTACTATTCAAAAATATAGTATGAATGAACTAGAGGATGAAGTTCCCTTTGAACTCAAAAATGATTCATCCTTGACCATAAACTCATGCTATACTCCTATCAGAGAACTGGAAGCCCTATATCATCGGCTTTTGAGTCTGAACATGGAGGATCCTGATATACTTCCAAAAGACATTCTGGTCCTGATTCCAAATATTGAGGACTATTCTCCATTTATTGCCTCCGTATTTCATGCTAACCATGAGCTATTTAACTTTCCATATTCCATAGAAAAACAAAGTTATAGCTCAAGCGATAGTCCTGCCGGAGTACTGAATATTTTATTAAATTTTGACGATAATCAATTTACTTCTGAACAGCTGGTTCAGCTTTTAGAAAATCCCTATTTATCAAAGATATTTGGCATTGAAGACCAACAAAAAATCAGAGAATTTATTAAATCTGCTAACATCAGATTTGGTTATGAAGGATCCGGAGATTGTGACAATGAAACTTATATAGTCAGTTTTAAATATGGGTTGCAAAGATTGATTTATGGATTTGCCTTAGGTGAAAACATAGATTACAAGAGCGATTCTATAAGTTTTGAAGCTCCTGAAGGATCGTCGGTATTTCCTGTTGGAGAATTTGAAGGGAGTAGTGACATCATAACACTTTCAAAATTTAAAGCATTTGTAGAGGCTATAGATATGATGCTTGAGAAAAGAAAAGGTATCAAAACTATAGCGGAATGGCTCAAGTATATCAGAGACTTTATTTTGGATACTTTGATTTACCGGGAGGACAGAGATGATTCAACCGAGGATAATGTGAATCCTACTGAAGATTCGGTGGATATTGAATCCATAACAGATATTAAATTTCTGGAAAAGATGCTTCTAGAATTTGATCAACATGCTTCTTCCACTGAAACCAAAATTTCCTTTGAAATTTTTCGGATCCTTTTTGATGGATTTATCAGCGATAAAGTAAAAATAAGATCAGGTTTAAAAGGGGGAATAACATTTGCACAATATCAGTCTGTTCAGGGACTTCGTTATAAATTTGTTGCCATACTCGGAATGAATTATGATGCACTGCCAAGAACAGAGCAGCATCCCTCTTTCTATGTAATGAACGAAAGAAAGAAAGGTGATTTGAGTTTAAAAGATGGTGATAAATATACCTTCCTTCAATCCATTTTTTCTGCTGAAAAATATTTGTATCTGAGTTATCTAGGTCGAAATCCAAAAGATAACAGTCATAGGCCACCATCAATTCTTGCGGAACTCCTCCTGAATCTTTTCGATAAAAAAACGGATAAGCCAAGGCCTGAACATAGTTTTTGGACCCAGCATCCATTACATTCTTTCAGTTCAAAATACAACAATCCTAGTTTCCCTTCATTGAAAAGATTTTCAATGAGTACAAAAAAGCACCAAGAATCTCTCCTGAATCAGTCAATTGATGAATACGCTGAACCTATTAAAGAATTAAGCTTGGAAAAGCTGATTTCATTTTTTAAAAATCCATTTAAGCATTATTTTAATCATGTAGTCAATCTTTATTTTGATGAAGAAGAAATTGCGCTTCCTGAATACGAACCCTTTGAATTAAAAGACGGTATGATACTGCATCAGGTAAAAAATAAACTGATGATACTTTCAGAAGATGAAACTGAGGCAGAACAAGAATTAAGTGATTACATAAGAGAGGGGAAGCATTTTGGATTTTTCCCTTTGACAAATACTGCAGAAAAGAAAATAATTACCGAAGAATTGTTAATAAAACATTTAAGAGCGCAGTATCGAACCTATACCAAAGAGGTTACAGCAGTTCAAGAAAACCATGAGATAGTATTAGATAATGGCATTCTACTTAGGGGTAACATAAAAACTTACCATGATTATCAGTTAAGTTACTCGGTTTCAAAAACTGCATCGACGGTTTACAAACATATTCTGGAAGCATGGTTGAGACATCTTTTCTGTACGGCTAGTAATTTGAATGCCAACACTAGAATTCTCTTACTGGGAGATGAAATTTGTATTCCAAAAAACAGAATCAGTCAAAAGGAAAGTCTTCAACTATTGAGCAAACTTTATCATTATTATGAAATTGGTTCTAGAACACTTCTTGCATACGATCCGGCTTTTGAAATGGGGGTAAAATATAGCGAGGTAGTTGAAAAGACTTATGACGACTATTTGCGTAAGGCAGCAGATATGAATTTATTTGACTACAGTAAATTGGAGGCAGATACTGCTATGCTTGAGCCATTTTTATTAAAAAATATTACTGACTTACTTAACATCAAATAAGTAAAATGAAAGATTTTGATGTTTTAAACATAGAACTTGAGGGTAAAAACTTGATTGAAGCAAGTGCCGGAACAGGAAAAACCTATTCTGTTACCATGATGGCATTGCGACTGATTCTTGAAAAAGAAATTCCGGTCAATCAGATCTTGATGGTAACTTTTACCGAAGCTGCTGCTGCAGAAATGGCAGAGAGGCTTGTAAAGTTCATATCTATAGCTTTGGAAAAAGCAAAAGGAAATAAGATCAGTGATCAGAAAATTAACAGTCTTGTTCAACATAATAATCATCACCTAAGACTCTTGGAACAGGCCTCACTGTCCTGCGACGAATTGAAAATTTTTACCATTCACGGCTTTTGCAATAAAACACTTACAGAATTTGCTTTCGAATCTAACCAGTCTTTTGGCTACGAAATCACAAATAATGATCAGGAAGTTTTTCAGGAAGTTTTTAATCAATTCTGGAGAAATGAAATCATCCTGAACAGGTTAAATGACTGGGATTATTCTATTTATAAATCGGTATTGAATGATTTAATTTTTAAAAGTTCGACTTCGCCTGAAGAAACCCTTACAAAATACATTTTTAAAAAAGATTCTGATTTAAACAATTCTGATCAAGTCTATTATCTTGACTATTTTCTTGAATTGTCCAATAAAATTCGTTTGGAAGTTGCTGAATATAAAAATAAATACCAGCTACTTTCCTATGATGATTTGATCTTAAGGCTATTTGAGGTCACTGAAGATAACGACAGAAAAATAGCTTTGAGCAGGCAATTACAAAAAAAATATAAGGCTGTCTTTATTGATGAATTTCAAGATACAGATAAATATCAATTTGAAATTTTTAGCAAATTATTTCCTGACACAGCACAGTTTTATGTTGGTGATCCCAAGCAATCAATTTATTCTTTTAGGGGTGCAGATTTGGATACTTATCTAAAAGTAAAAAATCAGGACGATGTTATTTGCAGTAGCATGAATACTAATTTCAGGTCTTCAAAAAATATTATAAAGGCCGTAAACAGGTTTTATTCTCTACAAAAAAATCCTTTCAACAATGAAATGATCAGCTACAAAGAAGTTTTCGCACACCAAAAAGAAAGTTTGATTATCGATAAGAGGAATGACCGAGTTCTGAATCCGATGTCTATAAAATTTGATAATTATTTAACTGCGGAGACCAATAAAACTGTAGTCAATCGTGTCCTATTCTATCTAAACCATTGCTCTATTAAAACTGAGGATAGTGCAAGACCTGTAAAGCCTGAAGATATTGTAGTCCTCTGCCGTACTAAAAAGAATTCAGCTCTTTTGAGAGAGGCCTTGATTCAACAAGGTGTCCCGGCAGTAACTGTCGACGGAACCAATGTTCTGAGTTCGAACGAGTCAGATTTGATACAGGACTTACTTCGCCTACTCATTCAACCTGATAGAAATACATTGCTCAGAGTATTGATATCCAACTATATGGGCTACAGTCCTGAAGAGTTAAAGCAATTTGACTTTTCTACAGAACTACTAAGAATCAAATCCATTAAGTCTGAGATTTCAAGATCAGGTATTTTCACTGTTTTGCATCAACTAGTTCATCTATACCATCGAGAGGAGATTATCAAAAAAAGATTCGGATTGACTTACAATCGCATGAAGTCAAATGTTTTACAATTGATTGACCTCATCCATAGTAAAGTGACTGGCGACCACTTGAATTATGAAATGCTTCCGGTCTGGATCAGCAGAGAAAAAGATAAAGAAGCCGAAGGAGGTTTTACAGAGCAAAGGCTGGAATCTGACGAAAATGCTGTAAAATTATTGACCATCCATAAAAGTAAGGGTTTAGAGTTTGGAATTACCATCGTCCCAATTTACAAGTCTAGCTTTGGATGGTCAGACGAGGATTTAAGGGTTAATTATGTAGCTATAACCAGAGCAAAATACAAGGTAGATATAGTCTGCTCCAAAAAAGGAACAAG
>JBILRD010000129.1:0-5978 GCA_044372845.1 Saprospira sp.
TGATATTAAAACAGAAGTTGAAATTTTACGCTTTGACAAAGATCTTGCTGCTTTGGATTCTTCAAACATAGAGCAGGGTTTAGAAAAATTGCAGGAAAAATACGGCGTTTTCCTAAAAACCTATTTTGTTGAACTTCTTAATGACGGTCGTCCACTCGAAATGGTTGAAATAGCCAAAGGATTTTTATCCATTCCTGAAACTAAACAGCTTTTCGATAGTATCCAAAAAACCTATCCCGACCTATCTTTCCTGGAAAAGGATATTTCAGAGATGCAAAAATATAAAATCCATTATTTTGGCAAGGCGTTCTTCAATTTTAACAAGGTCTACACCTTTCACTCGCTTTATAAATATGGCGCTTTTGCACTGGACAATTATGCCGGAATAGGTCTTGATTTTTTCCTTGGTGAAAATCATATCGGATACATGGCTGTTGAAACTTTGAGACCTCAGTACAGACGCAGAACCCTGACGAAAGAACATATTACAGCTGCTTTGGCAGCGGCGATGGCAGATGATATCGTCAACCAAAGCAACAAAATAACAGGTTCACATCTATTGGATGCCATGATTGTTGAAGGAAAAAAATTCTTTATTAAAGCCTCTTTGATGCCCTTAGCGGCAGATTCTGTCATTTATAATTTCACCAACTATCAAGTAGAATATTGCAACAAAAGCGAAGCAGGCCTATGGGAACATCTCGGCAAGGAAAATTTACTTTATTCCAGCAAAAAGAGCGAATTTATGAAATATATCACCGAGGGCCCTTTCAATCCACAGATCAACCTGCCGGGCAACAGCGCTTCCTGGTTGGGCGCCCAGATAATATTTCAAAATGCTGCTAGAATGAGACAGGACATCAAAAAGGCAAATCCGGGACTTTCTGCCCGTGAAATTGACCGCAGAGTCATGAAAGCCATTCTCGAGGAGTCCGAGGTTCAAAAATTTATTCAGAAATACAAACCTAAAAAGTAAGCCTACTGTTAATTATAGTTAATCCTGAAACCTTTTTTGATTGATTGAAGTATATTGTGATAGTTGTTTAATCCAATTTTAAAGCATGATAAGATCCTTGTTCGTTTTTATACTTTCTTTTTTTGTAAGTTTCTATGCTTTTGCACAGGGTTACCTCCTTTTGCCTATGGATGAAACTCAGACCAACCACATGAAGGCTTATGGAATCACTTACAAGGTTTTAGAGTTAAAAAACGAGGCCTGGTGGTTGCTGAACTATCGAGGTGGAAGTTTTGCCTTTCCGTACAATGATTACTTCAGAAAAGAATGTATCACCCGCGGGGTCAGCTTTGAAGTTATTCCTGAAGCTAAGTTTCAAAAAATTCAATCAGAGATAGCCAATCCCGAAGTCAACATGGAGGCTGTAAAATTGGAAGTGGCACCCAAAATAGCGGTTTACAGTCCGACTAAAAACGAAAGAGGGGAAGCTATTCAACCCTGGGATGATGCTGTTACCCTTGTTCTTACCTATGCCGAAATTCCCTATGATGTGGTGTATGATGACGAGGTTTTGGCACTAAAATTACCCGAATACGACTGGCTGCATTTACATCACGAAGATTTTACAGGTCAATATGGTAAGTTCTATGCCAACTACAGCAATCAACAATGGTATCGCGATCATGTCAAACTCATGGAAGATCTGGCAACCAAAAATGGTTTCAAGAAAGTTTCTCAACTCAAGCTGGCTGTTGCCAAAAGAATTCAGGAATTTGTTGCCGGCGGTGGATTTATGTTTGCCATGTGTTCCGCTACAGATAGTTATGATATAGCCTTGGCAGCTGAAGGACTAGACATATGTGATTATATGTATGATGGCGATCCGGCAGATCCACAGGCACAAAGTAAACTGGACTTCAACAAAACGCTGGCGTTCAAAGATTTCCAACTAGTAGCCGACCCATACAAATATGAATTTTCAAGTATCGACGCCTCTCCGGTGACCAGTCCTTACAGAACGGTTACAGACGAGATGGATTATTTCAGTTTGTTTGATTTTTCGGCAAAATGGGATCCCGTTCCTACTATGCTGACTCAGTGCCATACCAGAACCGTCAAAGGTTTTATGGGACAGTCTACCGCTTTCCGCAAAGATCAAATCAAGTCTAATGTTCTGGTTCTTGGGGAATTAAAAGCGCATAGTGAAGCCAGGTATATTCATGGAACTTTTCAGAAAGGCTTCTTCTCTTTTTATGGTGGACATGACCCTGAGGACTATCGTCACTATGTACTGGATCCGCCGACAGACCTCAATCTTCATCCCAATTCACCTGGTTACAGATTGATTTTGAACAATATTCTATTCCCTGCTGCTAAGAAAAAACATAGGAAGACTTAGTTTATTCTCAATTTTTTTCCATAAATAGATTTTATGACAAGAAAATCTCTTTTAAAAAATTTTTTTTACATTTTACTCCTAACAACAATAGAAAATGTTTTAGCACAAGACAGTCTTTATACTAATATAGTTGGTAAAGGAATATATAAATACAATAATTTAGAATACTCTGATGCTATTTTAGAATTTAATAGTGCTATTAAACTAAACCCATACCAACCTATTTCTTATTATTATAGAGGAAAGGCAAGACAAGAATTAAATGATTTCCAAGGTTCTATGAAAGATTTTAATACTGCAATTAAATTAAATCCTGATGATTATGAAAACTATAAAGGGAGAGCATATTTAAAATTTATTCAAGATGATAATAGAGGTGCAATATTAGATTATAATAAAGCATTTTCATTGAGCGTAGAAAAGGGTTTTATAAATACTTCCTTTTATATTGAAAGAGGTATTGCATATTCAAAAATAGGGGAGTGCCAAAAAGCTTTATCAGATTTTGACAAAGCAATAGAAATAAATTCTAATAATGCAGCTGCCTATTACAATAGGGGTATTACAAAATGGAAAATTGGCGATTTAAATAGTGCTTGCTATGACTGGAGTAAAGCAGGAGAGCTTGGATCTTCACAAGCATATGAAAATATTAAAAGACTTTGTAAGTAAAAAATACTACTTCCTTTCCGAAAAGAGTCCCAAAAGCCCATTCTCATTGGCTTCACAAATCCCTCTTTCTGTTATCAGCCCGCTGACCAATCTGGCAGGTGTGACATCGAAACCATAATTTGCTGCAGGAGTTGTTGATGGACAAATAAGCACTTTGTCGATTTCTCCATTGGAATTGAGTCCCTGAAAGTATCTCACTTCGTCCTGATTTCTTTCCTCAATTGGAATTTCTTTCAGCCCATCTTTGATATTCCAGTCGATGGTGGTGGAAGGAAGCGCAACATAAAAGGGAACGTTATTATCTTTTGCCGCCAAAGCCTTCAGATAAGTACCTATTTTGTTGGCGACATCTCCCTGTCTGGTAGTGCGGTCGGTTCCAACTAAAACCAAATCCACCATTCCGTGTTGCATCAGGTGCCCACCTGTATTGTCGACAATCAGTGTGTGAGGAACCTTGTGTTGGCTTAGTTCCCAGGCGGTCAGATTGGATCCTTGATTTCTTGGTCTGGTTTCATCTACCCAGACATGTACTTTGATCCCTTTTTCCATCGCCTGATAGATTGGGGAGCTGATGGTTCCCCAACGGATACAGCCCATCATGCCGGCATTACAATGCGTCAGAATATTTACCGTATCTCCATTCTTTTTACGACTGATCTCCTCAATCAAAGGTAATCCATGAACACCAATCAGGCGGCAGATTTCAATATCTTCGGCAACAATATTATTGGCTGTTTCTAAAGCCAGTTGCGTTTTTTCATTTTTCCCTTTGACCGTATTCAATGCTTCCAACATTCTGTCAATACAAACAAAGAGGTTGACTGCTGTTGGTCTGGAAGCTCTAAGATAATCTGCCGCTTTTTCAATTTCGTGGTCGAGTAGCGCTTCTGAAGCATCTCGACAAGCCATCCAAAGGCCATAGGCAGCTGTTGCTCCAATCAATGGTGCTCCACGAACAATCATTTGAACAATGGCATCGTGTACCTCTTCCACATTATGAAGCGTTTCGACTTTTAATTGATGTGGCAGCATTACCTGGTTGATTACCTGTAATTCCTGTTTTTCGTTCAACCAAATTGTTCTTAAGGGATTGGGCAACATGTTTTATTTTTACAATTTTAGATGCTCTGAGAGCTAATAATTCTTAACAAAAGCTAAAGTAAAAAACGTCTGATAATAAATAAAGGAAATCAGCCGTCAATTATAATTAAATTAAAATCTTCAGGTATAAAAAAGATTTACATCCTATTCTGTAAGATTCCTGAAAAAAGAGATAAAATCTAGAATGTTAGCCTTATTTTTGCAATCGCTTAAGTTTAATTTTGTTTTTATAACATCCAATAATGTCTGACACTTTAATCAATCTGACGGAGGCCAGCTATCACAAAGATTTCAAAATAACCGATATCTTGGATAGATCCCTTTCTCTGAAGCTTATGGAAATGGGTTGCTTTATCGGAATGATTATCGAAAAACAAAATGCTGCACCCTTGAATGGTCCGGTTCTGATCAAAGTTTTTCCTTCGGGAAATATGATGGCCTTGCGATACGAAGAAGCAAAATCGCTTATTTTAAGTCCTTTAAATTAAATCCAACAGATTAGTGTCAATAAACCCCTTAACATATAAAATTGCCTTTGTAGGGAATCCAAATGTTGGAAAATCATCCTTGTTTAATACACTGACAGGATTGAAGCAAAAAGTAGGTAATTTTCCGGGTGTTACTGTTGAAAGAAAAATTGGCTTTTGTAAGCTTGATGAACAGAAAAAAGTTGAAATCGTAGACTTGCCTGGAATCTATAGCTTGTTTGTCAAAACTCCTGACGAAAAAGTTGTACTCGAAGCCCTATTAGATAAAGAAAATATTCATTATCCTGATCTGATTGTATTTTTTATTGATGCATTGAATCTTGAAAGAAGCTTGGTTTTGTTCAGTCAAATCAAAGATCTTGGATTTCCTTTGCTTCCTGTGATAACTATGTTTGATTTAGCCTCCAATAAAGGAATTGAAATCAATATTAAAAAACTGGAAGAAAATTTACAAACAGAGGTCATCGCTATAAATGCCCGGAAAGGAGTAGGGGTTGCTGAGCTCAAAAAAAGTTTGTCAGCATATCAAGTATCAAAACAAACAGACGCTGTACTTTCAGAATTTGAAGAAAAACTATCCATTCAAGAAGGGTTAATTTTGCCCTTTTTAAACAAAGATGCGCAGCAAAAATATCGTGAAAAGTTTTTATCCTCTTCCAAAGATATCATCGATCTGCAATTGGAAGATACGATAGACCGAATGAACAAGGTTCATGTGCTATTGAATGATGTCATCAGCTATCCTTCTAAGACAAGAAAAACCCTCACGGAAAAAATTGACAGCATTGTAACACACCCTGTACTTGGATATCTGGTCTATTTCGGTGTATTGATGTTGATGTTTCAATTTATTTTTTCTTTGGCAGAATATCCAATGTCGCTCATTGAAAATGCCTTTTCGTCGATCAATGGCCTGTTGAAAAATAATTTAAGTCCCGGCCTCTTAACCGACTTGCTTACCGAGGGGATTATCACTGGAATTAGTGGTGTGGTTATTTTTATCCCACAGATAGCTTTACTCTTTGCTTTTATCTCTGTCCTGGAAGAAAGTGGTTATATGTCTAGAGTGGTTTACCTGATGGATAAACCCATGAGGGTATTTGGATTAAGTGGTAAAAGTGTCGTTCCGTTGATTTCAGGTGCAGCCTGTGCTGTTCCAGCTATCATGTCTGCCAGAGGTATTGAGAATTGGAAAGAAAGGATGCTGACTATTTTCGTCACTCCTTTTATCAGTTGTTCCGCCAGATTGCCGGTATATATTATCATTATTGCCTTGATCATACCAGATGTTTACTTTTGGGGATTCAGCGCCAAAGGATTGACGCTGTTATTTTTATATCTGCTTGGAATACTCATTGCCCTG
>JBILRD010000131.1:0-5912 GCA_044372845.1 Saprospira sp.
CCTGTTATCATATATGATAACCTTGATAAGGATCAGTGTTTGTAATTTTATATTTTAATATTAAAGACAGATAAAACTTGAAAAAAACTTTTTTTTGACAGTTATCTTACTCTGAAACCAATTATAATTTTTAAAACTCCAAACATAAATTTATCATGAAAAAGATTGGATTATTTACCCTTACACTACTCTTATTCTCAACCATTTTTATTTCTTGTAAAAAAGAAGAAACCAATACTGAATTAGAACTTACAGTAAGAGATAACCTTGGAAATAATATCTCTAATGCTCTTGTAAGTTTATATCCATCTGAAACAGACTTGATCAATCGAACAAATGCTATTACATCAAAATTTACTGATAGTAATGGTAAGGTATTATTTTCTGATCTGACTTCTATGAAATATTATTGGTTTGCAGAAAGTGGCTGCCAAAATAACTTCAATAGTTCTGTAACTACAATAACGTCAATTCCAGCTAATACCAGAACTTCTCTAAACACTATTATTTCCGGCACCGGCACTTTAAGATTTGTCAATACTTCGGCAAATCCTTATAAAATTTTCATCAACGGTACTTACAAATTTGATGTATTAGGAGGTCAGTCAAAAAATCTAAACTATTCCTCTTCTGGTTCTTACAATTTAAGAGTTTTACAGATTAGCGGTTACTTACTTTATCCGACAGATCAGACCTACAGTGGTATTTTATACTGTGGAAGTACTTTGACGACTACGTTTCCTTAGGGATTACTACTCTAAATTTCGAATCAAACTAATATGAAAAATTAAACGCTAAACGATGAAAAAATTGCTGTTTATTACTTTGCTATTTATATCTAATCTTTTGTATTCACAAACCATTTATCAAGATGTCGTTTATCTTAAAAATGGAAGTAAAATTAAAGGCGTAATCATAGAGCAAATACCTTCTGTTTCTTTAAGAATAGAAACGACTGACGGTAGTGTATTTGTTTTTAAAATGGAGGAAATTGAGAAAATGACCAAGGAGGCAACTCTATTAAAAAAAGACATCTCAAGTGAACAAAACATAAAAAGTTCTGAAGGATTAAAAAAAGGATATAAAGGAATAATTGACATCGGTTATCAGATTGGTATAGGAGACTATGGAATGGATAGATTAAAATTTAATTTCATAAATGGTTATCAGTTTAATCCAAATATCTCAATAGGTTTAGGGCTAGGGTTAAGATATTTTATTGCTGATGGTACTGCTTATGTTCCTATTTTTACAGATTTTAGAACCACTTTTCTAGATAATAATATTTCACCATACTTTTCATTAGGCATAGGATATTCAGTAACTAATGGTGGTGGTGTAGGCTTTTTCTTAAATCCAAATTTAGGTACAAGTTTTAAAGTTAGTAAAAGGTCTGCTATAAATCTTGGAATTGGTTACGAGTTACAGAAAATGGATTTATGGTTTGGGAATTATTATAGTGGTTATTACACGGAAACAATAAATCTTTCAGTTATCGATTTACATATAGGATTTTCATTTTAAAAAAATATTATCATGAAATATTTACAATCAATAATAATTTTATTTCTTTTCAATTTACCATTCAATTGTTTTGCTTTTGATCATTTGCAATACCCTGAACCTATTAATAAAAATGAATCAAAATCAAATTTTACTTTAAGAAAAAGTAATTCTGATACAAAAATTATAGAAGATAAAATATCTTTAATTCAAGAAAAAGTAACACCCAAAAAAGTAAAATCAAACCCGAGAAAAACAAATAAAAATAGTGATGCAGCTTTAGCTATTTCACTTGGTTTGATATGTATAATTTTAGGTCTCATTGTACTTTGGTTTATAAGTATATTATTTGGAGCCCTTTCTATTATACTTGGCTTAATTTCACTTATTGCTGGTGTTGTTGAATCCAATAAAAAGAATAGCAATCAAGCAACCAATAACATCAATAGAAACAATAGTTATCAAAAAAACACTCAGCCTATCTATAGAGATGTAGTTTATCTAAAAAATGGCTCAATCATAAAAGGAACTATTATTGAACAAATTATGAATGTATCACTAAAAATAGAAACCGGTGACGGGAGCGTTTTCTTTTATAAAATGGAAGAAGTTGAAAAATTAGTAAAGGAGATTGTTCGTTAAACAACAGCTCCATAGACTTATTTATCCTGTAAATTATTATAGGCTACCCAGGAGATGAAAATCAATCAAATCTGGATTTTGTTTATGATAATACAGAATTTCTTACACTAGTTGCCTCTATCTTTTATTTATATTATGGATGATTCCATTTTAAAAGTTTTACACAGAAACTAATTGGAAACATAATTTTTATTGATATTTTTGGGATTCATTCAAATTTAATTTTAAAACCAACATCATGAAAAATTACTTCTCCTCTTAAGCATTATTTCTATTGGAACATTTCAAAGCTGTAAAAAAGAAGGTCCTCAGGGTCCTGCAGGTGCTGATGGAAATGCCAATGTTAAAACTTACACAGTTAGAGTAACTTCTAGTGGCTGGACATGTTCAGGTATATGCTACACAGATGTTACGGTTGCTGGTATTACTCAAGATATTGTAAATACTGGTTCTGTTCATGTATTCATGGAATCTACATCTCAAACAGGAGCCTGGTTGAATATGCCTTGGACTGAAATGAATACTGGTTATATTTCTAATTACAATTTTGTTTACGCTCTTGATGCGATTAGAATCTCAAAACAAGATAGTGATTTGACAACTCCTATCAATCCAGGGTTCAGAAATTTCAAAATCGTAGTTATTGCCAGCTCTGGTAAACTAGCCCATCCTGAAGTGGACTATACCAATTATGAGGAAATCAAAGAAGCATTTGATATCGCTGAATAAATTTAAGATCTTAATATCAACAAAGAGGCTGCCCATTTTTTAGGACAGCCTCTTTGTTTTGGACGCTTGATGGAATCATTGAGGTTAAAATCAAATATGTTACCTTACTTAATTATTTTTGGGGCGTCCTCTTTTATATGATAACTCGCAATTCTTATGGAAAGTCGTTAGATTCGAATAGAGTTCACTAGATACATAAATCAATAGACAAGCTGTTCATTTTTATATAAAGAATATCCTGTGATTTGAGGGAATTCAACAGAAGATTTTATACGAAATTAGTCTTTTTATAAAATTTATAAATAGAACGATTTTGTGTCATTGGCAATGACACAAAATCTCATCCATTTTACCAAAAGCAATTAAAAAACAAATAAATTTTCACATGCAATGGCCAAACAACCCTTCAAATTTGGAATTTGTCATTTGTACAAAAATAATTTTGAGAGGATAAAATGGTTGAAAACCATTTAAATGTTACGATTAAATCATATAGCCCACGATTTAAATCGTGGGTTATATGATTTAATTCGTGAACTATGTCATTACCGTTCATAAAACATAAACCATCTCAATGGTGTTCTCCGATTTCAAATTTATTATTTTCACCCAATTTGCATTTTTAATCAATACGCACTAGATTAGTTGGGTCAATCCTAATAATTCACCCCACAATAATCAAAATGCCCCATTCCTTTTACAAGATCTGGATTCATGCCATTTGGTCTACAAAAAATCGCCAACCTTTAATCAGTCAAAAGATTGAAACAAAAGTTCATCAATTCATAATAAATGAATTCAAAGAACTAGGATGCCCTGTGAGGATTATCAACAGCATACCCGATCACATACATTGTTTGTTTCTAATGAATTATAACAAATCCATTTCAGAAATCATCAAACAAATAAAAGGGAGCAGCTCTCATTTCATCAACCAAAATAATCTGACTACAGACAAATTTTCATGGCAAACAGGCTATGCTGCCTTTTCTGTATCTGAATATGCTGTAGAAAAGGTTTATGAATATATAAAAAACCAAAAACAACATCATCGGATAAAATCATTTGACAAAGAGTACGATGATTTTATGAAAATTCATGGTTTGAGGAATGATTTATAAATGGTTAAAACCATTTCAATTTATCGTTTTTATCATATAGCCCACGATTTAAATCGTGGGCTATATGATAATCGTGAGCTATATATCTAAACCATTTCAATGGTTTTCCCTCATACCAACTCTCTCCTCACCCTTTTCCAAAACCCAAAAAAGGAGGGATAATATCCTTTGACTCTGCTCATCCAATCTCTCGAGTCTTCAACTCCCTGATAATTATTGAGCGGATGTTCCTTGTAGTAAATTTCTGCCGAGAGCATCGATTTTAACTCGGCAAACTCTCCAACAAATAGCTGCGCATTTTCGATATTCTCTTTTGCCAGATCGATACAAAATTGAAGGCTCTTGGAAGCAACAGGGTATTGTTTAAAGACAGAAGGCTCGAGCAGAAGCACCCGATTGGCACTCATCTCTTTTCGCCAAAGAGGATCGACATTGTAAAAATTATAAATAAGCGTAGGTAAATTTGAATCGAGAATCGGTATTGGTGTCTCTGGAAATTTTGTTTCAAAAACAGGACTTTCCAAACTTTTGAGGGACTCAGGAATCACCATATCTTCAAACTGACTGTAATCAACATCCAAAAAAGTACCTCGCTGCCCTGTTTTACAGTATTTGTTGATATTTTCCTGATTGGCAAAATATTTTTTCTGACTATTAGCCCCGCAAACCCATTGCCAGCTCAGTGCATTGCTCGCCCAATCAGCATCCAGTAAATGATAGTACATCCACTTCGCCGGAAGATGCCAGTGACATTTTGCAACATTAGTCGCCAGAGAAGCGATGTACATGCGCAAATGGTTGTGTAAATAACCCGTTTGGTAGAATTGTTCAATCCCCTTATCAATCGCCTCAATCCCTGTATGATGTACTACAATCGAAGTTGCTATGGCATCGCGATACAAACAATCCTGCCTGTTTTTCAAATCTTTATCAATTCCTGATTTCAATTCCATCCAAATCAATTGCCAATAATCCCGCCAGGCCAGTTCCTGTACAAATTTCTCCATCTCCTCAGCCTTAAAACCTGCCGAAATCAGGTAATCAAAAACCTGTTTAGTACTGATAACCCCTCTGGAAATATAGGGCGAGAGGCAACTGACATGGCCATCCAGATAATTGCGATCATGCGCGTACTTGACCGGATCAATCTGATGCATCTGATCGATGATCTTTTCATAGTTTGTTTCAAATTTTAACATAAAATGATGCTGTTTTTCTAAATATCTAGGTGTTTTTTGACTTGTAAATCAACAGTATTTATCAGGATTTGTTTTGAAACGAAAACTCAGAATGATGATCTAAAATGTTTATTTTGCAGTTCAAACATTTAAAATGGATTAGAACTATGAAATATTATTATCTGCTTGGCCTCCTTCTAATACTCTCCTCCTGCCATCGTTCCATTCAAAAATCTCTTCCTAACAAACCCACACTCAATCTGTGGGTAAAAGCCTGTTCAGTAGAGTTCTTCGGTCAGCGGAAATGAAATTGATATTAGCTCAATAATATGTGCTTTTCAACAAATTTCAAATATCGAATAATAGACTTATCTTCGATTTCTGTATAACAAAAGATTATTTTCCATTTATCAACAACAACGCCATGGCAAAGAAATTCTTTTTATTAAGCTACCTTCTTGTATTTATTATGAGTACAGGATATTCGCAAATAACTGAAACAAAAAATGATACAAAATCTGAGCATCAGGAAAATCCACTAAAGGATTTAAAAAAGGCTGGTCCTGAAGACTTTGATCCCAGCAAACCAATCATGTTGGACCCATCCTCAACACCAATTTATTTTGAAAATTTGACAAAGCTCAAGGAAGATGATTTTATGAAGGCCATGATGTCAGGTGACTATGTCCCAGAACCCTATGTTGACAATGATAAAAATTTAAAAGCCTTTGTTCTTCGA
>JBILRD010000132.1:0-5908 GCA_044372845.1 Saprospira sp.
TCATAATTTTGTAACAGCTGCATGATCCCTCTGAGAATTCTGTCATCAGCTCTGTTAACATCATCAATTAGTAGAATACCTGGACCTTCTTCGGTGGGAACCCATTCAGGAGCAGAAAAAACAGTTTTTCCTTCTGAAGAAATTCTTGGCATGCCAACAAGGTCGCCCATTTCTTCAAATTGAGCTGGTGCGAGGTAGACAAATTTAAAATTGTATTCCTGGGCCAAAGTTTCAACTAGTTCTGTTTTTCCAATACCATGTTTACCCCAAATACAAATTGGAGTTTTTTTTCTGCCAATTTTCTCAGCGTGATCATTCATTATGATCGAATGTTTCAAAAACAGAGAAACTTCAGAGGCAGAAGTTTTGGAACCGTAATATATATATTGAAAGTTTGTATTTTTATGATTGGACATAGGAAAATGGAAATGATTATTTAAGTTTTATTTACCCATCTTCTCTGATAATATGATGATGTCTTCTGCAAGTTTTTTTATTTTTTTTTCATTTTCCTCAGAGTTTGAATGCTCTTTATTGTCATTGATGTTATTTTTTAGAGCAATTTTTTGATTTTCAATATCTTTTATTTCAGAATTGAATTTTCCATTATCATTGTCAGCCTTTTTTAAATTGTCTATTGCATCATCAAGTTTAGAAAAAACTTTATCGTAATTGCCATCTTCTATTTTTTCTTTTTCATTTTGAAAAACATCAACGACACTTTGACCAAATTCTTTACCGGTATTCAATAATTTATTTCTCAGCTGAATTTCCTTAGAATTCCCAAAGAAACTCACATACACTCCCCAGATTATTAAACCCATTAAAATAAGGTACAATAAATTCTTGATCATAAAATAAAGTATTGTTTATTGAATATTTTTTGAATCCTTAATCGTTTCGATAATGAATCTTGGTCTTGCTTTAACCTCTTTGTATATTTTACCTATGTATTCACCAATTAACCCTATACTAATCATTTGTAGGCCTGCAAAAACAAAAATTGGTATTACAGTTGAAGCCCAACCTTGAACTACTTTACCTAAAAATACAGGTACTATTGCCAATACAACCAAAATCATTGATATGAAAAAAATAAATACTCCCAGCAAGAAAATCAGTCGAAGAGGATAAACACTAAAAGATGTTATACCATCCCAAGCAAAATTTAACATTTTGCGTAAAGGGTATTTTGATTCACCAGCTGTACGCTCTTTACGATCATACAATACTTCAGAGGAGGGATAACCAATGGTTGGGAAAATACCCCTTAGAAATAAATTTACCTCTCCGTAAAGTGCTAGTTGTTCGGCAACAACTTTATCCAATAATCTGAAATCAGCATGATTGTATACCGTTTTAACCTTCATTCGCTGCATCAATCTATAAAAAGCCTTGGCAGTAAATCTTTTGAAAAAAGTATCTGTATCACGTTTGTTCCTGACACCATACACGATTTTGAAACCTTCTCGATGTTTATCAACCATCTTCTCGATAACGGAAACATCATCCTGAAGGTCAGCATCAATTGTTATCATGCAATCTGAAGATGATTTCATAGTCATCATACCTGCCATCAGTGCATTTTGATGTCCAAAATTAGTTGATAGCTTGATGCCTTTCACATGAATTGGGTTTTTATCACAGGCGTCGCTGATCAATTCCCAAGTCTTGTCTCTACTACCATCATTTACAAAACAAACAAAACTTTGTGGACTGATCTTGTTTTTATGGATCAATTCGTGAAGTAAATCAAGCAGTGTTTTACTTGCCTCTGGAAATATTTCCTGTTCATTATAACATGGAACGATAATAGCTAAAGTAGCAGCAGAATTCATTTAATTTTATTTATTAAGGCAAATATAATCCATTGAAAATAATAAATCAAGTTCTATAGAGCAGAAGTAATAATTACAAGAATATGTTTATCTGGTTTTGTTGATATCCAGATCATTTCCATTATCAATATTTGATTCCCCTAAATTTAAGTAGTTACTTGGAATGTCAAAATTAGAAGGGTAGATATAGGCGATTACTCTATTGGTACTAAACGAAGAAATATTGACAGCATCACTCTGGTTCCCTCCAAGTAACAAGATGGAACTGCCTTTTTTGCCAACAACAAAACCAACATGCCCTTTCCATCCGGGACCAGGACCATCCCAATCAATTACAGCAATGGAACCATATGCGGGTTGATTTATCTTTTTTCCCCATTTTGCCCATGAAGTTGCTACCGCATTATTTGTTCCCGTATATCCAGATTTAGTCATTACCCAGTTAACAAAAGCTGAGCACCAATGTATTGTTTCAGATGTAGCTTTTCCAGAAGTACTTGAGTGGTACTCTAAGATTCTGGAATTATTTTCAGAACCGGATATTTCTTTTTGACCAATTTCAGCTTCAGCTATACTAATCCACTTCGGTTTATTTGATGGGGTAGGAGAAGCAGAATTTGTATTTTCAATTTTTTCACCATTCAATACTCTCCAGGTTTTTTGTCCAGGATCAACAATCCCATCAGGATTAGAGTATTTTAAAACATCTGATTGAAATTTAATGATTGCCTTTGACAAATTATAATCAAAATTACCATTGATATTAAATGTGTAGCTAAAATTATTAAGCAACTTTTGAATGGCAGCAACGTCTTCTTTTTTATTTAGTTTGTTTTTGCCAACCTGACCTTTAAGGGAAGAGCTTGGTATTATTTCATTTTGGTTGTCATTATCAGATAATTGTAAATAAACATCCTTGTAATTATGTTCTCTTTGGTATTTTAGTACTTCTCCTTTGGTGATATATCCGTTTTTGTTCAAGTCATAAATCCCATTCTGAGAAGCAACTTTTTTTGCATAGTCATCGGATCGTTCACTTCCTAAAATATAACTATCCGGCTTGCCAATTGCTGCTGGATAAAAGACTACAAAGTAAGACTCAGCTGGTTCTTTAATCTTAGGTAAAAGGCTTTTGAATGAATTGTAATATTTTTCAACCCAATCAAGTTGATCGATTGCCTTTAATTTTAAAATGTTATCAACAGTAGTGCCTAGTCCAACAGCGGTTGAAGGCATGAATTGTATCAATCCGCTTGCTTTTGATTTTGGGTTTTGAGCTTTTGGATTAAATCTACACTCGACATACATAGTTGACAACATGAAATTAGGATCCAAGCCCAAATTTTTACATATTTTAACCAGTTTATCCAAGAATTCCTGCCCATGCATGTTGACAACCATGTCTTCGTAAACTAGTTTCTTGGGCGTATTCTGTTGATTATTATTTTCTGAAGGTTTAATTATATAATCTTTTAAACTACACCAAGTCTCATCATCCGGTAGAATTAAACCAGTTGCTTTAGTTCCTATTTTATTTTGGTAGTTTAGAATTGATTGAATCGTTTTATCTGCACAATTGGGGTTGTCCTCAGTTAATCCTGCATTATTAACTCTATTGAGTAGAATTTTTATTTTAATCACATCCTCAGCATTATTTTTACCACCCTTCCCAACTGAATCATTTATAGATGTTGTATCACTAACAAAATCACTAACAACTTCTGTTACATATTCAACTGTATCACTGATGACTTCAACAGTTTTATCATAAACATTTGTAACAAAATCAGTAGCTTTTGATAATAGATTTTTCTCAGGTTCAACGGAATTGATCCCTTTTGCTTTTTCTATTTGTGCAATTCTCTTTTTAATAATTTGAATCTCAGCATTAAGTTTATTGATATTTTCAATTTCATCAGTTGATAAAATTCCATCATTTTCCAAAGCCCAATTAAAATATACAACCAATTCTTTTTCACATTTGGAACAAAAATCTTTGAGTTGTTGAAGTTGATCTGTTAGTTTGTCGTTTGGCATAAATGTATAGGATTATGTGACTTTTATGGAATTTTAAGCTGTACTTTGATTTTATTAATCTGATTGAACATTTTTGATAGTCTTTCATTCATTTTTTCTTTGAATAGTAGTTGTTCTTCTCTCAGAGATAATTCCTCTGTATCGTTGGACTCATCAAAATCTGTTTCAATTTCTTCTAAAATAATCTCATCGGCATTGTCTTCTTCTAATTCACCACCAGCTGCAATGGTCAAATCAAATGGAAGTCCTTTGAAAGCAAATTTTTCAATTTGTTTCTTCATTAAATTTTTCTTGGCAGCACCTTTCTCCGGTAGAATGACAATACTGTAACTTCCATCTGAATTTTTCTTTGCATAACAACTTCCAAAGCAAGTATTTCTCTTATCATCTTTAACTTCCTGCTTGGAGAATAATTTCCATGTAGCATTTTGATCACCAATAATTATAAGAGCCATTTTTTTACCCTTAAAATCATGAAATTCGTAATTGGTTTTGATCAGAAAATCTGTTGGATTTTCCAAACTATTATGCTCTTCCAACATAAGTTTTAGAGCTGGCTTAATAATTTTTCTGTATTCTTTGTATCCTAGTTCTCCATTACTAATGTCGAGAGGAAATATTTTTTTTATTTTCATAAATGATTTTTAAAGAGGCTCATTTTATATTTTTATAAATCAAAATCTAACATTATTTCGTCAGACTCTTGTGAAAAATCTGTTTCAAAATCAAGATTTAAATCCTCCATATTTAAATCTTCAATTTCAAAATCTTCTAAATTAAGATCATCATCATCCAAGCCTAATTCTAAATCTAATTCGATTGGTTGGTCAAGATCAATTTCATCGAAATTCAGATCTAAATCATCGAGTTGAAGATCAAGATTATCCAAGTCAAATTTATTATCATCTAATTCAAAATCAATCTCTCCAAAATCAAAATCCAACTCATCGAGTTCAAAGTCGAGATTAGGTTCTGAACTAATTGGAGCCAAAATAGCAATTTCTGATTTGTCTATAGTATGGTCTAAATTATTAGTATCTAATTTTACAATTTCTAAATCTCTTGTCTTGTAAACTGCTTGTTGCATAGTATTGCCTTCAAACCATAAACAAGTTGGATCTCCAAAATTAAAACCCTGCATCTCAAATCTTCGGTCCATAGATTTGAAAAAATTGCCACTTCCTTCTTCATCATGATCATCGCCAATGAGCCTGATAACAGTCATCAAAATGTTATTAGACTTTAGTTTTACAACATCTCCAATCTTCATTAGTATTGTATATTTGTCAAAAAGAAAAAATAATATTACCAATCATCATCCTCATCAATTATTTTTTTGGAATTTGAATCATGGTCAGCTACAAACTTGCCATTCGGATATTTCAAACAAACAGCTTTGAATGTATTGGTAACCAATTTTGTTTGTCCATTGGAAAGTGTTTGTTGGTACTCACATACTATGTCCCCTTTTTTAAATCCTTTCATCCTGGCTGCTTTTTCTCTGGAGCCATCTCCAGAATTTAATATATAGGAGACAATCATCTCAGGTCCTCCGGATTTTAACATTACGATTTCACCAATTTCAGGCATGACAAAGAATAGATTTAGTTTGTATCCACTAAATATATAAAAGTCAGCGCTATAGACAAAAAAAAACAGGTAATTATTCAATTACCTGTTAATAAATTAAAGTTTTAAAATATGCAATTACATAGAAACGGACACAACCGGAGCGGCTGCTAGAATTTCATTGCTAGCTTGCGATTTATATTTTTCGAAATTATTTACAAATTTTAATGCCAATTCCTGAGCTTTTTCATCATAGGCAGATTTGTCCATCCAAGTATTTCTAGGATTTAGAATTTCACTTGGAACTCCGGGGCAAGATTTAGGAATAGCAAGGTTGAATACAGGTAGGGTATCATACTCTACTGTATCAAGATTTCCAATCAAAGCTTCAGAAATAATAGCTCTAGTATAAGATAGTTTTATCCTGTTACCAATACCGTAAGGACCACCAGTCCATCCAGTAT
>JBILRD010000137.1:0-5882 GCA_044372845.1 Saprospira sp.
CTCAGAGGATCCCAAGGAAAGGTTAAAATTGAACGATAATTGTGTTGCCTGCCATATGAGAAGGACCGGCAGTATAGATATACCTCATATCACCATCACTGATCATAATATCAGCAAAGAAACGGCTAGAGGGATGATTTCTCAAAAGGAAAAGAACGAAATTGCAAAATTTTTGGGATTGGAAATATTGACAAAACCTAAAGGAACAGCCTTGGAAATGACGCAGGGTTATCTGGCACTTTATGACAAGTTTATGAAGGATAAATTTGTGCTTGATTCAGCTTATCATTATCTCAAAAAATCGAAGGATGCTGAAAAAGTAAAATTCAATACACTTGTACATTATTATTTCAGCGCCGGAAATTATGCTAAGATTACTGAAATCAGTAAGAAAATACCCCTTACAGATTTGACCGATGCATGGACCTGTTACCGGATAGGAGAGGGCTTTTACCGAAATCAACAATTCAGAGAGGCTTTGCCCTATTATGAAAAAGCAGTAAAGCTGAAACAATACAACCTTGATTTTCAAGAGAAGTTGGCGGTACTGTATGCCAGGCTCTCCATGATGGATAAAGCCAAAGAAGTTTTTAGCTTTGTCTTGTCTGAAGATCCTGCCCGACCTCTTACCCTGTCCAATTTAGGATTGATAGCAGCTTCAAAATCAGAAAATGACAGAGCAATGTATTATTATAATAAAGCCTTGTCTTTGGATCCTGATTATGAAAATGCTTTGATGAATAAAGCTGCTTTGTTGATTAGTCAAAAGAAAAACCAGGAAGCTCGAAAAGTATTGGAGCATCTGTTAAAGAAGCATCCGGGAAATCAACGGGCGAAACAAGCACTGGATTCGCTAAACTAAAAAGCAGCATTGAAAAATCAATGCTGCTTTTAGTCTTTTAGTTTTATGATTACTTCAATAAGATAATTTTGAATTTTGAATCATCACTGTGAATTATTCCTTTTATTGATACTAATAATATTGTAATCATAGTAGTTATTAAAAATTTTAAAGAAATCAATCCAACTGCTGCATTCATTCTTTTCAATTGTTAGTTCAATAATACCACCTTGTTGGTATGTTTTATTTTTAAATTTATTGCTAACTATTATTGAGCCAATTTTATGTCCAGTATTGCTTAAATCTTTGATTTTAAGATTGTAATAAGTTAAAAAGAATATATATTTTTTGGGTTCACTAATTTCAAGCATCTCTGCCTTTAAAGTAATTTGGTTTCCAAAATCTACTCTGAATGTACTTACCAAAAAAGCAAACATAAAATAAAAAAAAATTACCCCGAAAATGTAAGTTATTATTCTCATGATTGATTATTTTAAGTTACTCTACCAAATGGTTATTTGTAGAATATTGAAGAAAATAAATTTTTCATATATTAACAAAAATTAAAGGTAAAATTTTGATTTTTAATCTTTAAAACTAAAAAGCAGCATTGAAAAATCAATACTGCTTTTAAATTGATCGGGGTTTATATGTTGTTCTTAAAGGCCCATTAACTTTTCTCTTTCAGCATTGTCAGTGGCCTTTTTGAGTAATTTTTCCATTTCTTTGGTATCAGTGGTCAATAGTTCATTCATTCTTGAATACAATTTAGTAATAACTTCAAGTTTTACTAATTTTTCCTTGTTGTCTTTTACAGCATCCACCTGCTGTACGTAGTCAGCTTCCAAGGCAAAAAAAGCTTTTAATATTGGGGTTTTCTTACCATAAGGATATTCTACACTCGGAACTGTTGAACCAGAGGTGTATTTTTTGAGGAGCTCCTCTCTTTTGTTTTTATTATCATATTTCAGATTGCCAACCTGAGCTCTCAATTCCTCAGCAGCTCTTTCCATCGCAAGTTTTGCCTGGCGCTCTGCTTCAGCCTTTGCTTTTTCAGCTTCCTGAGCGGCTATTTCAGCTCTAGTAAATTGTTTATACAAGTTATAAAATACAAAACCTGTCCAGTCAAAACTATAGCTATTGTTATTGTTGTATAAAGCGTCACCTTTGAAATCATCAATTTGTAAGGCGAAAACGAATTTTTTACCAAAATATTTGTCCAATTCTTTGTCATACAATTCTTCAACGCCAAAAGACTGATCTGGTAGAGCATCAGGATTGGTTTCTGTCATTTTAAGTATTTTATCAATTTGCTCCAAATCTTCTGCACTTGTAGTCACTTTGTTAGAAACTTCACCACTTTGAACATTTCTATTCAAGCTCAGCGTTTTTTTACCATGATTATATTCAGTTATGGTTTCATTGCCATAGTCAATTCTACTTTGCTTACCGTGGAAATAACCGTTTTCATCTAAAGTGCCACTTAATGTTATACCTCTTGAGCTCTCATTTGCTGAGTAGGCTCCCGTCATAATTCCGTTTTTGAAATTGATACTAATAGATTCAGTTACGGCTGCAGTTTTATTATCAGTAATTTTCATTTTCCAGGATCCGTTAGGGATACCATCTTTATAATTTACGGTTGAAGTAATGGTAGCATTATTATTATCAATATTTGTCATAGTGATGATATGTGTCCAAAGACCTTCCTTCAGGTTATTTTTGTACTGACCTTTGACAGATTCTTGAAATCTTGCTCTTGATGATTGGCCAAAATCAGTGCCATTCATGTCTGCGCTGAAACTAAATGCACCGTTTTTAACCTTTGTGTAATCGGCGGATTCGTTGTAGGTGTAAGTAGCTTTTCCTTTAACCCAGAAAAAGTCACCGCTTAAAGGATAATCACCACTAAAGGTTTTCAGTTGAGCAAAAGAATCGATAGCAAAAAAGCTTAGTAGAATTAAAAGTAGTTGTTTCATTTTGCATAAGGTTTTGAACGTGTTGAATGATATTGCAAAATAACCTATATGACAACAACTATATAAGTTCAAGTGAGGTCAACTTTGACAACTTAAAACAATAAAAAATATTCTTTCAGGCTGATTCTAGCTTATTTAAGGACGATGATGTATCAATCCGTTCTGATCAAAATATGGAAGACTATACTTCAAATGTTTAGTGTAAATGTTGTCTGGAAAGCTTTTAAATTCTTCAAAATAGATTTTTTTCAATTCCTTATGAAAAGTTTCCGGTAGATTCGAATGGACAAAAGCCTCGGCAATGGTATGAAAAATTATTTTTTGCTCAGTATATTCGAAAACTGGTTTAATTCTTTTACACAAGTCCAGTAGATATAAGGCATATTCTTCTACCTGGTTCTGATTGGCATCCGTCATTTCCAAATACCATAATTTATAGGCATTAAATCTCATGTAAGGAAATATATACAAATATTTAAAGTATGGCTCAATCGAAAGATTATCCCCAAATAATTTTCTGCCAATTTTAATTGCATTTTCCTTTGAACTGTTGATATAATAATGCCTGAATAGCACAGAATTGCCAAAAATAAAATCTTGTAAATTGGCTATGTCTCTATCTTTATCAATGCCCTCTGTATAAAAATGATAGGATTGGTCATAATGATTTATCCTGAATTTTGGGTCATGACCTTTCTCCAGAAAGAACTCTTTGACGAATTGATTTTTCGAAAAGGATTCGAAAAACCAATGAGTTTTACTGGACTTTCTCAACCCATCAAACAAAGATAAAATGACCGATTCTTTTATCTTATGTGGAGCATCATGAAGGCTGTCAAAATATCTATTAAGTACTCTGGACGATTCATCCTCAATACAGTAATAGAGCAGATTGTTGGTTGAATTGTCAATAGTGTTGATGCCATTTCGATGTAAAATGTCTCTGTAGACGGATAGATATTCCAAAAAGCCTACACTATCCTTGAACCCAACAAAACGACAAAGAATGTCTAAACTATTTTTATAAGGTTTATATTTATTACTCTGAAAAAATAACCGGTAAATAGTTGATTCGGACAAATACCCCTCTCCACTGGCCAATAATAATTCAGAAAGTTTTGCACAGTCAGGTTTTGTTGATAAAACATAACCCAGCCTTTCAGTGAGTTTGATTTTTAGATTATCAATAGCGTATTGATCAAAAATTATCTGGGTTATAGCCATATCTGGAAATAATTTTAATAGAGATCATTACTCTATCTTAATCCACTTAATATGTGTTACCTTGTCGTTTTCTAAAAATGGTATTTTTCTTTGATCATAGAAAGTGCCATCCTGATAGATAGGGCTGCCGATCCACAAATACATATGTTTATCAGGTATCTTCGCATAGTCTTCGGTGATTCGACAAATAAATTTCCCGTCTATAGAAAATTTTACTTCATTGGGTTTCCATTCAATTTCATATACATGGTAATCGTTTAAAAAATTGGAACTAAATTTAACAGGAACACTCAGATGCACTTCATTAGATCTGTTGATTTCTTTATTTTCGAAAGTACCCATTTGATTAGGTTTCAATTTTACCTTTTCATTTTTCATGTAATCAACAATGGAGTAATTGATATAAAAAACATCATCCCAAGTATCTGATCCTGTTCTGAGATTGGTCCAAAACTCAAGGTCAATTTCATAAGGTTGTGTACCGGTATTATTTGTCAAATGTTTAAAAGGGCTATTTGGATCTGGTGTTTCTTCCATCCAGTCTCTTTGGTAAAGCCATAGGTTGTGAATGATTCCATTAGGCGTGAGTGTCTTATTCCTCATTTGTGGAAATTTTGCACAAACCTTTATTTTACCATATTTGAAGGAAGGACCAAAGAGTACCTCGCCCCAGGTTTTTTGCTTTTTCTGTGGAGTCGATCCTGGGATTTTCAAATAAATACCAGAGCTGTCAATTTTTACATTTTCTTTGCGATTTCCATACTCGGCGAGTACTTTGGGGGCCTTGGCTATTTTTCCCTTAAAAAAATCATCATCAGTCCATGATTCGCTGATAATATCCTTGTAATAATAATCAAAATTTGGATACAATGGCTTCTCTACTTTATGATTTACCTGATAGATGTTATTGATTTCCATTGTGTTTTTTCCATCAAATTTTTCATCCAACAAAACAAATTTAAAATGTTCCGGACCTACATAAGCTATATTACCAAAAGCATTGCCATTTCTGTTTTTAGTAAGTTCATCTTTTTTGATTTCAGCTATAGGATTGATGCCATTGAAAAATATCTCTTCCTGCATCAAATCTTCCTTTTTTTCGCCAATCATCGCCACAAACTCATAACTGCCAGCTCTCAAAGGTTCTTTGTATTTTTGATCCGGATTCCAAATAGTATTTTTAACATCTAAAATCATTTGGTATCCAATCAAAATAGTATCTGTTTTTCCCGCAGGAATTGTATGTTCCAAGACCCCAGAACAGCCATAATGATTGTCCAGATGTTTGTTGGAATTGATGTCTTCAAGGGTTTTTACAGGATGCATATAGCTGACATTCTGATAAAACATTCTGGCATAAATCTTTTTGGGAGTTTTATTTTTGTTCCTCAAGATTAGTTTTGCCTCTGCGTATCTTCCTGGGTATTTACATTTGTTGGGGAACATGATTTCTGCGTAACGATATTGATCCTTTTGATCTAATCTGCAATTTTCTGGGTAATTATGAACCGTTTTTAATTTCAATCTTTCATCAGCCGAGAGCGGTTGAAATCTGACATCAATATTTAGTTTTGTAGAAAAAAATAAGGCACTATCAGGTTTAATGTCAAAGGTAGGACTAGCGCTGATGACATCATCAGGAGATAATTTTTCTAAATCATAAATGGGGGTAAATGGTATACCGTCTTGGTTGTTGGCAGATTGATCTTTGGTTTTATTTTGACAGGAGGCTGTTAGAAACAATAAGAGTAAAAAAAGTGGGGAGATCAACTTGAGCATTATCTTTTGTTATTTAGTACAAGTAAAAATTGGCGTTATAACACTTGCAAATTTAAAAC
>JBILRD010000138.1:0-5877 GCA_044372845.1 Saprospira sp.
CATTCAGTTCATCTAAGGCAGATTCATAACTGATATTTTCCTCAAGATTCATTTTTTACAAAAAAATAATTTAAAATAAGTTTATAATACTGTAATTAGTCGAAATACAAAAATAAGATTTATAATTTAGATATAAAATTATTAGGTCCCCTATGTTATTATCGAATGTCCTTTGATTTCTTATGATTAAAATTGAAAATTTAGAATTCGGGTTTAAAAATCAGAAATTATTAAAAAATCCATTTTCTACAAAAATAGAAAGCGGAAAATTAGTTACTCTTATTGGTAAAAATGGCTGTGGAAAAAGTACTTTTCTTAAAATACTGGCTAGACATTTAAACAATGAAACAGGAAAAATATACTTAGACAGTAAAGATATTTCCACTTACAGTCAAATAGAATTGGCAAAAAAAATAAGTTGGATTGGCACTGAAAAAATAAACAATCAATTTATTAGTGTGGAAGAATTAGTAGCCTTGGGAAGGCATCCATACCTAAACATTAATGGTCAACTAAATACTATTGATAAAGAGCACATTCAAAATTCAATAGAACTACTGAATATTGAATCTCTAACAAAAAAATTATTTAACAATTGCAGTGACGGAGAGAAACAAAAAGCTTTGATAGCCAAATCATTAGCGCAAGATACGCCTGTTATACTTTTGGATGAAATAACTTCACACCTTGATTTTAGTAATAAACATAAGACTTTCGAGACATTAAAGGACTTAACTTTAACCAAAAATAAGCTTGTCATTATTGCAACCCATGATATTGAATTGGCTTTAAAATACAGTGATATTGTTTTTTTATTTAATAATCTTGAAATAAAGGAATATCAACACAAAAAAAATGAATTGGTCAGTGAAATCAATCATTTATTCGATGGTTATTTCAATAAATAGTATAGTTATCCAATTAAATCTTGGTTAAAAAAAAGATCGTATGAAAACTAAAATATCATTACCCAGCTCACATACAATTTTACTAATTATTGCAGCTTTTGTTGCAATTGCAAGTTGGTTTATACCTTCAGGAAAATATGATATGCTACAATATGATGCTCAAAAAAATATTTTCACACATTCAAAAGATACTACTGTACTGGAATATCCAGCAACACAAAAAACGCTTGACTCACTTAACATCAAAATTGCACTTTCAAAATTTAAAGATGGTAGTATATGGAAAGCAATTGGAATCCCAGGAACCTATCATGAGACCAGTTCAAGACCTCAAGGTGTTTTGGCATTTATAAAATCCCCTTTAAAAGGTATTACTGATTCCATCGATGTCATACTTTTTGTTTTGATTATTGGTGGGTTTATTGGAATAATAAACTTTACTGGAACCTTTGAAGCTGGGATACAGCAGCTGGCTAAAACATTGGAAGGCAGGGAAAAAATATTGATTATCATCATAACTTCTCTGATAGCTTTAGGGGGAACAAGTTTTGGACTAGCAGAGGAAACCATTGCCTTCTACCCTATTTTGGTTCCTGTATTTTTAGCTGCCCGATATGATGCCATTGTAGCGCTGGCCTCCATTTACATTGGTTCGAGTATTGGAACTATGATTTCAACAATAAATCCTTTCAGTGCAATTATTGCATCTAATGCTGCAGGAATAAACTGGACTAATGGACTTTATGGCAGAGTCATTATGCTTGTTCTTTCAACAGCCATTTGCATTTGGTATATCATCAGATATGCCGAAAAAGTGAGAAAAAATCCCGGGCTATCCATTATTTACCATCAAAAAGAAGCTATCGAAAAGCAGTTTCTTAAAAACAGTACCGATAAAATTGATTTCAATTACAAACGTATAATAACCATTGTAATATTCTTTTTATCTTTTGTTTTAATGATTTATGGTGTATCGAATTTACAATGGTGGTTCATGGAAATGACAATGATATTTTTTGTAGCATCGATATTGGTTGGATTTGTATGTCAAATCAAAGAAAAAAAATTCATTGAGGAATTTATCAAAGGAGCAAATGACCTTCTTGGTGTAGCTCTCATTATTGGAATCGCAAGAGGTATCAGTTGGTTAATGGAAGAGTCATCTATCAGTTCAACACTGCTCTATTATTCTTCATTGGCTGTTGAAGGAATGCCAAAGGGAATATTCATTAACCTGATGTTATTTCTTTATGCTGGATTATCATTTTTCATACCCTCCTCCTCTGGACTGGCAGTGCTATCGATGCCCATTATGGCACCTTTATCAGATGTAGTCGATGTACCCAGGGAAATTGTGGTGAATGCATATCAATATGGAATGGGATTGATGGCTTTCATTACTCCAACAGGTCTTATATTGGCTTCTCTTACGATGGTTAATGTTGGATACAATAAGTGGCTAAAATTCATATTACCATTATTGTTATTATTGACAATATTGACAATGGCAGTTCTTACGATTCAAGTATATTTTAGCATTTAATATCTATTTCAGACTTATTATTTAAACGATTATTTTTTAGCTTTGTCTATAAATAAAAAAGCAAATCATGAAAAAAACTAGTTTGTACGAAAAACATATATCACTTGGTGCAAAAATGGTACCTTTTGCAGGCTATGAAATGCCTGTTTCTTATGCTGGAATCTTAGAAGAGCACCATTGCGTAAGAAATAAAGTAGGAGTTTTTGATGTTTCTCACATGGGTGAGTTTATAGTTAAAGGTAAAGAAGCCCTTGACCTCATTCAAAAAGTAACCTCCAATGATGTTTCAAAATTAGAGATTGGCGATGTTCAATATTCCTGTTTACCAAATGATAAAGGTGGAATTGTTGACGATTTGCTTGTTTACAGACTATCAGAGGATAACTGTTCTGAAGGAGAGAGAGCTTATATGTTGGTTGTGAATGCCTCTAATATTGAAAAAGACTGGAACTGGATTCAACAACATCATAATTTTGAGGCTCAATTAACTGATATTTCTGATAGAACTACTTTATTGGCCATTCAAGGACCACTAGCAGCTGAGGCTCTTCAAAGCCTTACTGGTATTGACTTAGCGTCTATGAAATATTATACTTTCAACAAGAGTAACTTTGCTGGAATAGATAATGTTTTAATTTCTGCTACTGGTTACACAGGGGCCGGAGGGTTTGAAATTTATGTAGATAATGATCATGCCGAAAAATTATGGAATGAAGTGTTCAAAGCCGGAGCAGCTTTTGGAATACAACCAATCGGCTTGGGTGCCAGAGATACACTTAGATTGGAAATGGGCTATTGTCTGTACGGCAATGATATAGATGATACTACTTCTCCAATTGAAGCTGGTCTTGGATGGATTACTAAACTTAAAAAAGGTGATTTTGTTGGAAAAGAATTTTGTGTAAATCATAAAGAAAACGGATCTAGCAGAAAACTTGTTGGTTTTATTGTCAATGACAAAAGACCTGCAAGACAAGGTTATCAAATATTTAATATGAGTGGTAACGAAATTGGTGTAGTTACTTCAGGAACTTCTTCTCCTACTTTAGGTTATCCTATTGGCATGGCATATATCAAAACAGAATTTGCACAAAATGATGCAACCATACAAATTGATGTTAGAGGAAAGATGATAGAAGCAAAAATTTGTTCTCTTCCTTTTCTAAAAAAATAATGATGAGAATAGCTGTTTTTCCGGGTTCTTTTGATCCAATTACCAAAGGGCATGAAGATATTGTCAGAAGAGCTTTACCTCTATTTGATAAAATTATTGTTGCTCTTGGTCATAACTCGTCTAAAAATTATTTTTTTGACGAAGATAAAAGGCTTAATTTTTTAAAAGCAACATTTAGTGATTTGTCAAATGTTGAAATAGATCGTTATGAAAATTTAACAGCCGATTATTGTCTTAAAAAAGGAGCAAAATTCATTTTAAGAGGGATTAGAAATTCTAATGATTATGAATATGAGCATACAATTTCAAACATAAATAAAGAAATTGGAGATGGTCTGGAAACTGTGTTTTTGATATCCGATCCCAATTATAGTTTTATCAGTTCAACAATTGTCAGAGAAATATTAAGAACGGGAAGAGATGTCTCTAAATTTATTCCGGAAGCTGTGTCTGAAATTATTGACAGTAAATAGGTTGAGTTTATTTTTTTATAACAAAATAATAGCTTATATTTGCGTTCGCTAAGAAATGATTCTTGCAATCTCGATTGGTAAACATTTAAAATTAAAAAAATGTCAGATTATTTAAACAAAGAGAAACTAGGTGCTATTTTCCAAAAACACACAGGATCAGCAACTAACACAGGTTCAACTGAAGGTCAAATTGCTCTTTTTACCTACCGTATTTCCCACATGTCTAATCACTTAAAAGCTAATCCAAAAGATCATGATACACGTAGATCATTGATCAAAATGGTAGGAAGAAGAAAAGATTTGTTGAAATACCTAGCTAAAAAAGATCTTACTAAATACCGTAGTCTAATTGCTGAATTAGGTATTCGTGATACAAAAAGATAAAATTAAAAGTCTTCAAATTTTTTTTGAAGACTTTTTTATTTTACATTTACAGTAAGTAATAACCAAAATTACTTTTTGCAAACAAACACAATTACTCGCCAGAGTGTCTTAAGTCAAATTTATAAACCCCAAGGCAATCAGAGCCTAAGGTTAAATCATTTTATTACAAATTAAAATTTAAAAAAAATGGGTCAGCAAATCCCTATTAGAACATCCGCTGTTATTGCCGGAAAAGAAATTATTTTAGAAACAGGAAAATTGGCTGCATTGTCAGATGGTTCAGTTGTATTACGTTATGGGAATACAATGTTACTAGCCACAGCTGTCGCTGCTGAAAAAGCTAATGAAGGTCAAGACTTCTTCCCTCTTACTGTAGAGTACCGTGAAAAATTTGCTGCCGGAGGTAGAATTCCAGGTAACTTTTTCAAAAGAGAAGCAAGGCCATCCGATTATGAAATTTTGATTTCAAGATTGATTGACAGAGCAATCAGACCAATGTTTCCAGAACATTTCCTTTGCAACACTGAAGTAAATGTAATTCTAATTTCAGGTGAATATGAAACACTACCAGACTCCTTAGCTGCATTAGCAGCATCTGCAGCATTGATGGTATCCAATATTCCTTTCAATGGTCCAATATCTGAAGTGAGGGTTGCCAGAATTGATGGGCAATTTGTTATTAACCCTAATAGGTCTGATCTGGTAAATGCAGATATGGATTTCATTATTGCAGGTAGTGCTGACAATATTGTTATGCTTGAAGGTGAATCTAAAGAGTGCCAGGAATCTGATTTAATTGAAGCTATTAAAATTGCTCACGAAGCTATTCAAGCACAATGTAATTTACAGTTAGAGTTAAGAAAACTGGTTGGCATTACTGAAAACAGAGCAATTGCAATGCCTTTAGAAAATGAAGATATTAAATCTGCAGTTTCAGAATTATGCAGACAAAGAATTTTCGATCTTGCTCTTTCAGGTACAGATAAAGCAGCAAGAAAAGAAGGTTTTAAGACTATCAAAGAAGAAGCTGAGAAATTATTGATAGAAAAACATGGCGAAGAAGAATGGAAAAACTTTGTAAAATTCTTCAACAGATATTATGAAGATTTGAAATGGGAAAGTACCAGAGATGCACTTCTTACTCATAAAATTCGTTTAGACGGACGTAAACCAAATGAAATCAGACCTATCTGGTGTGAACTTGACTACCTACCCTCTCCACATGGCTCTGCTTTATTCAATAGAGGAGAAACCCAGTCTTTGACTACAGTAACTCTTGGTTCCAAATTGGATGAGGCGCTGAACGACAATGCTCTTGAACAATTCTATGATCGTTTTGCTCTACATTATAATTTTCCAGCATTCTCTACAAATGAAACCTCAAGAAGAGGAGGC